>CBHWBX010000090.1:0-11608 GCA_966111935.1 uncultured Gemmatimonadaceae bacterium | reverse complement strand
CGTTCCCCGTCTCCCGTTCCCGTCTCCCGATCCCCGCTCCCCGATCCTCTATTGCGTAAAATCGGCCCCCATGCAATCTTCGTCGCATGGGCTACCACGGTATTCGCGGCGATGCGAACCGGAATCCACGCGGCTCGGCCATGCTGTGGGTCCTCACGTTCGTGGCCGTCATCACCGTCGTGATGACCGCGGCCGCGCCGCTGGTCGTCGGGGCGAAGGACACCGCGGACGTGCGCGAGACGGCCGACATCCTGCGCGAGCTCGCCACCGGCATCGATTCGTTCAACCTCTACGTGAAACGCGGCGGACCGTCGTTCACGACGCCGAACGATCTCACCCAGCTCACCTCGCCGGTCGTGAGCGGTGATCCGGCCGGGTGCAGCACGCAGACGTACAACAACACCGCCGCCGGAGCCTGGCTGACCTACGGGCCATTCGTGCCGCACGTCTTCCCGACGACCGGACTCTGGACACCGCTCGGTCGCATCAACACCACGCCGTCGCGCACGCCGACGGCCGTCGGCTCGCAGCGCACGTCGTCGAGCGATCCGTACTACATCCAGATGGAGAGCGTCGACGTTCGGCTTGCACGAATGCTCGATGCGTACGTCGACGGCACTGCCGACCCGTCGGCCGATACGGTGCAGTACACCGCGCCCGCGGCGGACAGCACGGTCACCCTCAGCTACGACGCGACGCTGGCACGCCTCCCGGCCTGTTAGCATTCCGGTCGAACGCGCCGGCGACGGCGTGATGCTTCAGGTGTCGGTGGTCAGACGTTGAAGCGGAAGAGCATCACGTCGCCGTCCTGCACGACGTACTCCTTGCCTTCCGATCGCACCGATCCCTTCTCGCGCGCCGGCTTCCATCCGCCGAGCGCGATGAAATCGTCATAGCCCACCGTCTCGGCGCGAATGAAGCCGCGCTCGAAGTCGGTGTGGATGACACCCGCCGCCTGCGGCGCGGTGTCGCCGCGGTGGATCGTCCACGCGCGCACTTCCTGCTCGCCCGCGGTGAAGTAGGTCTGCAACCCGAGCAGGTGATAGCCGGCGCGAATCAGGCGATCCAGGCCGGCCGACTCGAGGCCGAGCGATTCGAGGAACGCCTTGCGGTCGTCCGCCGACAGCTCGGCGAGCTCCGCTTCGATCTTCGCGGAGAAGGGAACGATCTCCGCCTGCTCGCCGCTCGCCGACACCGCCGCGCGCAGCGACTTGAGATGCGCGCCTTCCTCGCCCGACAGCTCGGCATCGGTGACGTTCGCGGCGTAGAGGATCGGCTTGAGCGTGAGCAGCGACAGCGGCGCGAGCACCGCCTTGTCTTCCGCCGACAGACCGGCGTGCCAGAGCGCCTTGCCCTCGGCGAGCTGCGCGTTCGCGCGCTCGAGCGCACCCAGCTCGGCGAGCGCTTCCTTGTCGCCGGTCTTCGACGCGCGCTTCACGCGGTCGAGACGCTTCTCGACGACCGAGAGGTCGGCGAGGGCGAGCTCGAACTCGATCACTTCGCGGTCGCGCACGGGATCGACGCCGCCCATGACGTGCAGCACGTCATCGTCCTCGAACGCGCGCACGACGTGCACGATCGCGTCCGTCTCGCGGATGTTCGCGAGGAACTGGTTGCCCAGCCCTTCACCCTGCGAGGCGCCCTTCACGAGGCCGGCGATGTCGACGAATTCGACCGCCGCGGGCACGGTGCGCTCCGGCTTCACGACCTCGGCAAGCCTGTCGAGGCGCTCGTCGGGGACGTTGACGCGGCCGACGTTCGGATCCTTCGTCGCGAACGGATAGTTCGCGGCGAGGACGTTCGCCGACGTGAGGGCATTGAAGAGCGTGGACTTGCCGACGTTCGGCAGACCGACGATTCCGAGTTTCAACATTTAAGTTCCTGGAAACTGATTCATCACCGGCCCGATCCCGCTCTTGAGCCAGAGCTCGATCGCGGTGGTGAGCTGCGGGAAGAGCTCGCGCGTGTCGCGCTCTTCCTGCTTGCCGAAGTCGCCGAGGACGTAGTCAGCGAGGTTGCCGTGGCGTTCGCGTCCCTCGCCGGGACCGACGCCGAGGCGCAGCCGCGCATAGTCCTGCGTCTTCAGCGTGCTCTCGATGCTCTTCAGGCCGTTGTGCCCGCCGGGACTGCCCTTCGCGCGAAAGCGAAAGCGTCCGACAGGAAGCTGTACTTCATCGACGACGACGAGGAGATCCGTCTGCGCCGACCAGAACGGACGGCGCAGGTACGGACGCAGCGCCGCGCCGCTGAGATTCATGTAGGTGAGCGGTTTGACGAGGCGCACCTTCGTGCCGCCGACGAGGCCGTTGGCGACACGCGCGTCGCCGTCCTTCTTCCAGCCGTCGAAACGCCAAACGTCGGCGAGGTGGTCGACGACCCACCAGCCGACGTTGTGACGCGTGCGCTCGTACTCTTCGCCCGGGTTGCCGAGGCCGACGATGACTTTCATCGGTTCGTCGTCCGACTCGCGCCGGCCTTGGCCGAACAGGAAACGGAGCACAAGGGAACGACGAGGCGAAATTACTTCGCCTCGCCCTCTTCAGCCTTCGCCTTGCGGATCAGCTCCGGCTCACCGGCGCCGGCCTCGCCCTCGCCGCCGGCAGCGGCTTCGGTCTTCGGCGCCGCGCAGACGGCGACCGTCGCGTCCTCATCGTCGAGCACCGTCACGCCTTCCGGCAGCTTCAGCTCGCCGACGTGGATCGAATGGCCGATCGACAGCTGGCTGACGTCGACGTCGATGTGGTCGGGGATCGCCGACGGATCGACCTTGAGGTGCACCTGGTGCATGACTTCCTCGAGGATCGCGCCGGAGAGACGGACGCCTTCCGGCGTGCCGACGAAGCGGAGCGGGATGCTGACGGTGATCTTCTCACCGGCCACGAGCTCCTGGAAGTCGACGTGGACGATCGTGCGCTTGACCGGGTGACGCTGGATCTCGCGGATCAGCGTGTTCGCATTCGTGCCGTCGATCGAGAGCTGGATGACCGTGCTCGAGACGGAGATCGTGCTGAGGAGGCGATCGAGCTCACGGGTGTTGATCGTCAGCGACTGGGGCTCGCGGCCGTGGCCGTAGATGACCGCCGGAACCGAGCCGGCCTGACGGAGCTTGCGGGCGTTGCCCGTGCCGACGCCGGTGCGCGCCTGGGCGTTGAGTGAAGCGTTTGCCATTGCTGTAATACCAGTTTCAAAAACGAGATCGTCGCAGCCAACCCGCTCGTCACCCGTATCTACTCTCGGAAGGCTGCGTCCTTCCTACCATGCCCGGGTGGGGCGGGGTACTTCAGGGGATCCGAGAGTCGGGATTCGAGAATCGGGAGTCATCCCTTTCTCGCCTCTCGATCCGCGATCCCCGATCCTCAATCAAACAGCGAGCTGACCGACTGCTCGGCGTGCGTGAACCGGATCGCCTTCGCGAGGAGCTCGCCGACCGACAGAACGAACAGGTTCTTCGGGCGACGCTCTTCGGGGATCGCGATCGTATCGGTCACGCACAATTCCTTGATCGGCGCATCGTCGAGCCGCTGCCGCGCCGGTCCCGACAGGAGCGCGTGCGTCGCGCAGACGTAGATGTCCTTCGCGCCCAGCTTCACGAGCGCGCGCGCCGCTTCGGTGACCGTGCCCGCGGTGTCGATCATGTCGTCGACGAGGATACAGTCGTGCCCTTCGACCTCACCGACGACGTTCACGACTTCCGACACGTTCGGCTTCGGCCGACGCTTGTCGATGATCGCCAGGGAGGCGTTCAGCCGCTTCGCGAAGCCGCGAGCCATCTTCGCCGAGCCGACGTCGGGAGCGACGACGACCGGGTCCTGGAGACCCATGCGGCGGTAGTGCGCCGTGAACACCGGCATCGCGTAGAGATGGTCGACGGGGACGTCGAAGAATCCCTGGAGCTGATGCTGGTGGAAGTCGATGCCGAGCACGCGATCCACGCCGGCGGCCTGAATCATGTTCGCCATCAGCTTCGCGCCGATCGGCACGCGCGGCTGGTCCTTGCGATCCTGTCGCGCGTAGCCGTAGTAGGGCATGACGCAGGTGATGCGCGCCGCCGAGGCGCGGCGGGCCGCGTCGATCAGGAGCAGCAGCTCCATGATGTTCTCGGCCGGCGGATTGGTCGGCTGCACGATGAAGACGTCGTTGCCGCGGACGTTCTCGTCGATCCGGACCGAGATCTCGCCGTCGGCGAAGCGACCGAGGTTCACCTTGCAGAGCTCGACGCCGAGATTGCGCGCGATCTCTTCCGCCAGCGCACGGTTGGCATTGCCGGACAACAGCTTGAGGCCGTGACTCGGTACTGCTAATCCGTCCATGCGCGTCTGATCTGGTAGGAAGAGGAGAGGAGGTTGCCCCCGGTGGATTCGAACCACCATTCTCGGATCCAAAGACCGATGTCCTGCCATTGGACGAGGGGGCAGCAGGATCTAAAACCCAGCCCTGAAAACTACTTATCTATGGCGACTCTTACAACTCGATCGGCTGTGGTCGTCACGATCGGAGTCAGGCCAGTCGCCCGGGCGATCGCTGCTGCCTCCGGGGCAGTGGCGAAGATCCCGAAAACAGTTGATCCCGAGCCGCTCATCATCGCCGGAAGGGCGTCCATCGACGCCAGCTCGTCGACGAGCTCGGCGATTCGGGGATGGCGGCGGGCGACGACGCGCTCGAAGTCGTTCGTCGCGAGGGCGGCGAGCCCTTCCCACGTGGCAAGCGCGTCCGGGGAGAGGACGGTCGCTTCGGCGGCGTAGGTGCCGCGATCGGCGGCGACCCAGCCGTAGGCCTCCGCCGTGTTCACCGGAAATTCCGGAACGAGCAGAACGATCGGCCGCGATTCGAGGGGCGTCAGCGGCAGCATCCGCTCGCCGCGGCTCCAGCCGAGCGCGAGCGGGCTCTCGATCGCCATGAACGGGACGTCGGCGCCGAGGGCGGACGCGATCTCGACGAGTCGCGGGCCGAGCGGGTTCGGTGCCAGGGCGTCGAGCGCGCGCAGGACCGCACCGGCATCGGCGCTGCCGCCGCCGAGCCCGCCGCCGACGGGAATCCGCTTCTCGATCTCGATCGCGAAGCCGTTCGGCCAGCCGGTCGCCTCGGCGTAGGCGACCGCGGCGCGATAGGCGAGATTCTTCTCGGTCGGGCCGAGGCCTTCGGGGGGGATCGTCGATCCGGTGCAGTCGAGGGAACGGCCGCCGGAGATGCGGACGGTCACGTCGTCGCCCCAGTCGAGCCGCTGGAAGAGCGTTTCGATCGAGTGGTAGCCGCTCGCCTCGCGGGCCAGGACGCGCAGGTAGAGGTTGATCTTCGCCTGGGCGAGGACGCGCGCGACGGTCACTTCGCCGCTCGGCCGACTTCGTCCATCGTGATCCCGGCGCGTGCCGCGTAGTAGGCGCCGATGAGCGTGATCGGGATGAACGTCGCGATATGGAAGACGAGCGCCCAGGTGCCGCCGCGCGTCGTGTCGAAACCGTAGGCGGCGAGGCCCGCCGCGCCGGCCGCCTCGAACACGCCGACGAAACCGGGCGTCGGAACCACCGCGACCGCGACGACGATCACGCCCTGCACCAGGAGCGTCGCTTCCCACGGCGCGTCGATGCCGAACGCGCGCATGCTCAGCCAGAATGCCAGCGGCTGGAGCAGCCAATGTGCGAGCGTCCAGCTGAATACCGAGAGGAAGTGCGTCGGATTGCGCAGCACGCTAAGCCCGTCGGCAAAGCGCTTGAGCATCTCGCTGCCCCGCACCTCGAGTGTTTTCGAGACCCGGCGCGCGAACAGCTCGAACAGGCGAATCGCGCGATCGGGGAAGAACACGAGGGCGTAGAGCAGCGCGAGAAGCACGAGCGGCGCGACCGCAAGCGTGCGGACCATCTGCGTGAGCGTCAGCGTCGTGCCCATCACGTCGAGCTTCGTCGGAAGCCCGGGGCGGAGCATGGCGATGCCGAGCAGCAACAGCACGACGATCGCGTCGAATACGCGGTCGACCGCGACCGAGGCGAGCGACATCGAGAAGGGCACCGACGGGACTTCGCGCGAGAGCGCGTACGGTCGCACGATCTCGCCCGAGCGCGCGGGGAGAACGTTCGTCATCATCTGGCCGATCGTGATCGACCGCCAGAGCGGGCCGAACGGAATGTTCGGCGCGATCGGACTCAGGATCGCGCGCCAGCGAAAGGCGCGCAGCGGAAACATTCCCGTCGCCGCGATCACCGAAAGCAGCAACAGCCAGTAGTTGGCGTTCCGCGCTTCGCGCGCGGCGGTCGCGAACTGGAAATTCCTGAACGCGAAGTACAGGCACACGCCAGCGACGAGCACGCCCAGCGCGCCCTTCCAACCGAACTTCATCGTGGCTTACTCCGCGCGCGCGAGCTCGAGCAGATCGAACAGCTCCTCGATCGCGTCGTCGTCGCGGCGGCCGGCGCGCTTCATCTCGTCGCGCAATTCGACGGCGCGGTCGAGCGCGGCGCGGCCGCGATAGAGCAGGCTCTCGATCGGAACGATCGTGTCTTCGGGCACCGGGGTCGGGCGGGCGAAGGTGTGCGTATCGAGTGCGTCGAGCGCGGCGATCGTCGAGTCGATGAGCGCCGCCGATCCTTTGTCGAGCGCCGACGTCGCGACGGGTGCGGGTGCGGGTGCCGGTGTCGGCGCCGGGGCGGCCGCTACCGGAGGAGGCTCGACGGTCGGGGCAGCGGTTGCCACCGGAGCCGGCGGCTCGACGGCCGCACGCTCGAACGCGGGCGTCGCGATCGCGAGTGGTGACGGGGGACGGCTCGTCGCCGCGGGTGCCGAAGCGGCCGGCTCGGCCGTCGGCTGTTCCTCGCCGAAGCCCATGCCGATCGCCGACGAGAGATCGCGCTTGCCGGCAATGTCGCGGAGACGCGCGACGAGGCGCTCGTCCTCGGTGCCGGGATCGGTGAGCACCGATGCGAGATCCTCGAGCGCGGCGAGGCCGAGGAAGTCGACGTGTTCCGCGGCATCGAGATGCTCGCCGATGAACGAGGCGACTTCGGTGCGGCCGAAGCTCGTCGCCGCGGCTTGCAAGGCACGCAGCGCCTTCTTGAGATCGCGACGGGCGCGCGTCTGCGACGCCGGATCGCCGGCGCGACGCGCGGCATCGACGACCTGACGCAGATGCTCGCCCAGGCTCACGAGCTCGAGGCGGAAGCGCTGCGCGGTCGACGTCGGCGGATTCGGCGACGCTTCGACGAGACCGGGCGTCGCGTCGCCGTAGAACAGATCGGCGATCGGGACGACGACCTCGCGCTCGCTCGCGCCGGTCGACCAGTTATCGAGCGCCGAGTTGAAGGCTTCGCGCGCGGGGCTGGCGCCGTCGACTTCACCGCCTTCGCCGCGCAGTGCGGAGGCGAGGGTGCGCAGATAGGCCGCCGCTGCTTCGAGCAGCTTTCGCGCTTCGGCGCTCATCTCGTCGGCACCCGACTCGAGACCGCGCGCGGCGTCTTCCGTCGCCTCGAGCGCGTCGGCGAGCGGCGCGACTTCCTTCACGCCGGCCACGCCGCGCAGCGCGCGCACGCGACGCAGCACGTTCGCCGCGGTGTCGGCATCGGGACGGGTGGTCAGCAGTTCGAGCCCCGCGGCGATGTTCGCCGCCTCGGTCGCAAGGAAGGTCCCTGGCGCCGCGGAGGGAGCGGCGGGGGGAGCGGAGGCTGCGCCGGCTGGCCGCGCCGGGGCATAGCGCGACAGCTCGGCGGTGCGTGCGGACGCGCGCTGGTCTTCGCTCGAGCTCCAGGCTCGCGCGGCGCGGAGGAGAATCTTGAGGTCGTCGATCGCGGCGACGAGCGCGCCGCCGAGCGCCGGATCCCACCGCAGGGCACCCTGCTGCAGGGCGCGCCCGACGCGCTCGACCCCGGCGGCCAGCTCCGCGAACGCCGGCAGCTTCGCCATCGTCGCGGTCCCGCGCAGGGCACGCGCGACGCGCTGCATGGCGTCGGTATCGGGGCCGGACGGTCCGCCACTCCCGAGCAGGACCGCGTCGAGCTGCTCGACGTAGTCGCCTGCTTCGAGAATGAAGAACTCGAGGAACCCGCTGACTCCTCCCCCTCCGGGTGCAGCTCCGGTCATCCGTACTCCGGTAGTCCGTTGGTGACGAGCGTGTCGAAACTAGGAACGCGGCCGAGCGGCGTCCATGGCGCCGCGGAGCTCGCGGACCGCCTCAGCCAGGCCGATGAACACTGCACGACTGACGACCGAGTGGCCGATGTGCAATTCTTCCACTTCGGGAATGGCGGCGACGGGACCGACGTTCCCGGCGGAGAGACCGTGGCCGGCATGGACCTCGAGCCCGAGCGACGCCGCATGCCGCGCCGACTCGATCAGCGCCAGGAGTTGGCCCGGGTCGTCGAGGTGGTGCACGTACGGCCCGGTGTGCAGCTCGATCGCCGTCGGGCCGAGCTCGCGGCAGCGGTCGATCGTGGCGAGATCCGCGCCGATGAAGAGGCTCGTCGGGATGCCGGCGGCCTTCATGCGGTCGATGCCGGCGCGGATGCGCTCAGGGTCGGCGAAGACGTCGAGCCCGCCCTCGGTGGTGATCTCCTGCCGCCGCTCGGGAACGAACATCACCTGGTGGGGTCGCAACCGTTCGGCGATGGCGAGCATCTCGTCGGTGCACGCCATCTCCAGGTTGAAGGTGGTGGTGACCGTTGTGGCGAGCCGCTCGACATCGTCGTCCTGAATGTGCCGGCGATCCTCGCGCAGATGCGCCGTGATGCCGTCGACGCCGGCCCGCTCGCAGATCGCCGCCCCTTCGATCGGGTCGGGATAGATCCCGCGTCGCGCTTGGCGCAGCGTCGCGATATGATCGATGTTGATGCAGAGCCGTAGTCTTTTCATGGACCGGAGGAAGGATCGGATGAAGAAATTAATCGCCGCCGCGCTGCTCGTGAGCGGGATCACCGCGTGCCGCACGACGACGACGTCCACCACCACCGTTGCCGCGCCCACGGCGAGCAACCAGACTGGTGCCGCCGACCCGGCGTCGGCCCTCCGCGGTTTCCTCGCCGCGGCCAAGACCCCCGATCTTCAGGCGATGAGCGCCCTGTGGGGTGATGCGGAAGGCACAGCCCGCGATCGCATCCCGCGCGAGCAGCTCGAGCAGCGCGAGCTGATCATGGCCAGCTGCCTCAAGTTCGACCGGTACGACATCGTCGGCGACGCGCCGGCGCAGAACGGCGGCCGCACCTTCGCCGTGCTGCTTACCAAACCGGGCAAGGCGGCCACCGTGAACTTCGACGTCGTCCCGGCGAGAGATCGCCGGTGGTACGTCCAGAAGTTCGACATCGACAAGCTGATGGCCGACTACTGCCGCCGCTAACTCCTATTTCTCGGTCAGCTCGACCAGCACGCCCGACGTCGACGTCGGGTGCAGAAAGGCGATCCGCTTTCCCTCGGCGCCCATGCGCGGCGTCTCGTCGATCAGCCTGATGCCGTGTTGGCGGCAGCGGTCGAGCGTTCCGTCGAGATCGTCGACAGCGAAGCACACGTGATGAATGCCCGGGCCCCGCTTGGCGACGAACTTGCCGATCGGGGACTCGGGTGTTTCCGCTTCGAGCAGCTCCACGAGCGACTCACCGGCCGCGAGGCCGGCGATCTTCGCCCCGTCGGAATCGTCGAGCGGAACCTCGGGCATGCCGAGCACGTCGCGGTAGAAGGAGATGCTGTCGCTCAAGCCGCGGACGGCAATGCCGATGTGGGCGATCGTCGCGCCGGCCGGCCGGGAGGTCTGTTGGGGCTTTTCCATGCGATTAAGCTATCCAGGTAGCCGCAGTCCTGAACTGCTTCGTACAACACGATGTCATCATAGAGGAGCGCACCATATGTCGAACGTCCTTGCGGTCACGGATGCCAACTTCGAGCAGGAAGTCGAGAAGGCCGAGGGCCTGACGATCGTCGACTTCTGGGCGACCTGGTGCGGCCCCTGCCGGATGGTCGCGCCGATCCTCGATCAGCTCGCGACGGAATACCAGGGCAAGGGTGTGAAGATCACCAAGCTCGACGTCGACGCGAACATCAAGACGGGCTCGCGCTTCAACGTCCGCTCGATCCCGACGATGCTGTTCTTCAAGGACGGCAAGGTCGTCGACCAGATCATCGGCGCGGTTCCGCGCACGCAGATCGAAGCCAAGCTCCAGCAGCATTCGGCCTGAACGTACCGAAGTGAAACGGGGGATGTGACGCAGGTCGCATCCCCCATTTCGCACCTCCCGTCGCGCGCCACCGCGTGACATCTTTGGGCCCAATGCCCTCCGTCGCCGCGCTTCGTTTTCCCTACAGCCGCATCCTCCTGCCTCGCACGCGGCTCGCCTACATCCATCTTCGCAATCTGCTCAACGACGCGAAGCGGGATCGTGCGGCGCGCATCTCGGGGTACGTCGCCGTTTCGCTCCCCGAAGAGCTGGTGATTCTCTACCTGCTCGGCGGGGAAGTCGTGAACGCGACGGTGCGCGATGCCAGGGGCTGCCGTGCGCTCGCGATCTCGAGCGCGCTCGAGAAGGTTCCGCCCGAGCCGGAGTACGGCGAGATCTGCTTCCACGAAGCCGACGCCGAGCAGCTCGACTGCATGTACGCCACGCACGCGGTCTCGTCGGAGCCGTGGCCCGCCGGGATGAACGGCCAGGATCCCGCGGCGCTCTTTCCATATCTGAGCGCGATGACGTTCGACGGGATCGTGGAGATCGTCGCCAACGACAGCGTGAACTATCTCGTCTTCCGGAACGGGAGCGTCGCGCGCGCCTTTCTCGCCGCGTCGCACCACGGCACCGTCATCGATCGCGTCGCCAAGCTGTTCGCGCGCGAAGGACGGGTCGGCGAGCTGCGGGTCAACCGCTGGGGCGTGCCGGGGCCGTTGCCGATCCAGGCGCCGCCGGCGCTCGTGCAGGCGTATCGCGATCTCACGTCGGCGCTCGTTCAGCATCTCGTCGACCACGGCCGCGACAGCGCGGTCGCGATCGCCGAGCACGCGCGGCAGAACCTCATCACGACGCATCCGCTGCTCGACGCGTTCACGCTCTCCGGACGTCCGACGCGCGAGCCGCTCTCCGATACGGAAGGACTCACGGTCGCGATCGCGGCCTGGATCCGCGAAGTGATGTGGGCGGCGGTCGATCACGACGCGATGTCGCCCGACACGCTGCTCAAGGAGCTCACCTGGGAACGGCGGCACATGTTCCAGTCCGCGGGGTTTTACGACCAGATGCCATGGAAGGTGATGTGAGCGACGAGCGCGAGGCGGAGGGAACCGGCACGCTCTTCGTGGTCAGCACCCCCATCGGTAACATGGGGGATTTTTCTTTTCGGGCGATCGAGACGCTGAAGTCGGTCGCGCTCGTGCTCGCCGAGGACACCCGGCACAGCCGACATCTGCTCGACCGCTACGAGATTCGCACGGCGCTCGCGTCGTACCACGAGCACAACGAAGCGAAGATGACGCCGGGGCTGATCGAGCGTTTGCGCGCCGGTGAGTCGCTCGCGCTCGTCTCCGACGCCGGCACGCCGCTGCTCTCCGATCCGGGCGCGCGGCTCGTGCGCGCCGCCGCCGATGCGGGCATCGCGGTGAGTCCGATCCCGGGTGCGTCGGCACTGCTCGCGGCGCTCGTTGCGTCGGCGCTCG
>CBHWBX010000089.1:0-11622 GCA_966111935.1 uncultured Gemmatimonadaceae bacterium | reverse complement strand
AGCCGCGAGGAGTTCGCGTCCGCCGCGGACCGGGGCGGCTACGACCGCTGTCCCCCGGACGGCCGCGATCTGAACTAATAGAAGGTCGTCGAGCTGGGCGAGCCGCGACTCAGCACCGCCGGCGAATACACGTCGCACAATACCCGACAGCTCGACGTCGCCGAGATGACGCAGGTGCTGCGCGAGCTTCCGTACATCCAGCGCGCGCTCCGCGGCGAAAACGTTGAGGACTGACCGCCCGATGCGCATCATCGTCACGGGCGGTGAGGGTTTCATCGGCCGAAACCTCCGCGTCAGGCTGGCGGAAACCGCGAATCACGACGTCGCGAGCGTCGGACGGAACACGCCGCCGGCCGAGTTGAATCAACTGCTCGAATCGGCCGATTTCGTGTTTCATCTCGCCGGTGTGAATCGCCCGCCGCAGCCGGCAGACTTCGACGCCGGGAATCGCGGCTTCACGGCGACGCTCTGCGAACGTCTCCGAGCCACGGGGCGGCCGATTCCGATCGCCTACACGTCATCGACGCAGGCCCGCCTCGACAACCCCTATGGCGTGAGCAAGCGCGCCGCCGAGGAAGAGGTCGAGCGGTATGCCGCCGACTCTGGTGCGGCGCACTACATCTATCGCCTGCCGAACGTGTTCGGAAAGTGGAGCCGGCCGAACTACAACTCCGCTGTCGCGACCTTTTGCCACAACATCGCGCGTGGGCAGCCGATCACTGTCCACGACGCCGCCGCGCCCGTGCGGCTCGTCTACATCGACGATGTCGTCGAGAGCATGCTGGGATTGCTCGGTTCTCAGGCGCCCGCGTCGGGAAGCGTCGAGGTCGAGCCGGTTTACGACGTGACCGTCGGCGAGATCGCCGACCTCCTCCGCGATTTTGCCGCGAGCCGTACGACGCGGCGGATGCCACCGGTGGGCACTGGATTTACCCGCGCGCTGTACGCGACGTATCTCAGCTTCCTGCCGCCGGAAACCTTCGCCTACGGGCTCACGCGCCACTCGGATCCGCGCGGTGCGTTCGCCGAGATTCTACAGACGCCCAATTGCGGACAGTTTTCCTTCTTCACCGCCTTTCCTGGTGTGACCCGCGGCGGGCACTATCATCACACGAAGAACGAGAAGTTCGTCGTGGTGAAAGGCCAGGCGCGCTTTCGGTTTCGCCATCTCGTGACCGACGAGGTTCGCGAGATCGATGTCGCCGGACCCGAGGCGCGCGTCGTGGAGACCGTACCGGGCTGGGTGCACGACATCACGAACGTCGGCGACGACGAGCTGATCGTTTTGCTGTGGGCGAACGAGATCTTCGACCCGAATCGTCCGGACACCGTCGCCGCGCCGCTCACGGCAACGACGCCCGGACGGTAGGCGAAGCCATTCTGGCCGTTTCCCGAACTGATAGATGAAGAAACTGAAGATTGTCACGGTGATCGGTACGCGCCCGGAGATCATTCGCCTTTCCAGAGTCCTCACGGCGCTGGATCGGTACTGCGATCATGTGCTCGTCCACACCGGGCAGAATCACGACTACGAGCTCAATGAGATCTTTTTCCGGGATCTCGAGCTGCGCGCCCCGGACCACTTTCTGAACGCCGCCGGCAAAAATGCCGCGGAAACGATCGGGAAAGTCATCATCGGCGCCGATGCGGTCCTCGCCGACGTTCAGCCGGACGCGTTGCTGGTGCTCGGCGACACGAACAGCTGCATGGCCGTGCTCCCGGCGAAGCGGCGCAAGATTCCCGTCTTCCACATGGAAGCGGGCAATCGCTGCTTCGACCAGCGAGTGCCGGAAGAGATCAACCGGCGCATCGTCGATCACACCGCCGACATCAATCTCACGTACAGCAGCATTGCCCGCGAATATCTCCTGCGCGAAGGTCTTCCGCCGGACATGGTGATCAAGACGGGCAGCCCGATGTTCGAGATCCTCTCGCACCACCGGGCGCAGATCGAGTCGTCGACCGTGCTCGATCAGCTGGGGCTCACGCCGGGAGAGTTCTTCGTGGTGAGCGCGCATCGGGAAGAGAACGTTGATGCGGAGCACAACATTCGGCGGCTCGCCGCGACGCTCGAGGCGGTCGCACGGCGATACAATCTGCCGGTGATCGTCTCGACGCATCCGCGGACGCGCAAACGGCTCGACGAGTTCGGCATTCAGCTTCCGGAGTCGGTGCGAATTCTGAAGCCGTTCGGATATCACGATTACGTCAAGCTGCAGGTCTCGGCGCGCGCGACGCTCTCCGACAGCGGCACGATCACCGAGGAGTCGTCGATCCTCAACTTCCCGGCGCTCAACCTGCGCGAAGCGCACGAGCGCCCGGAAGGAATGGAAGAAGCGTCCGTGATGATGGTCGGGCTGGAGCCGGAACGCGTTCTCCAGGGACTCGAGATTCTCGCGCACCAGCAGCGAGGGGACGCACGCACGCTCCGCCCCGTGGCCGATTATTCGATGCCGAACGTTTCCGAGAAAGTCGTCCGGATCATCCACTCGTACACGGATTACGTGCGTCGCGTGGTTTGGCGGGTCAACGCCTAGGCCGCGTGAGACTCCTCGTCATCACGCAGTACTTCTGGCCGGAGGACTTCCGAGTCAACGAGCTGGTGAGCGAATTGACGTCGCGCGGTCACGACGTGACGGTGCTCACTGGAACTCCGAACTATCCGGAAGGCCGAGCCTTTCCCGCGTTCCGCGATTCGCCCCAGGCATTCAGCGCCTACGCGGGCGCGGAAGTCCTGCGCGTTCCGATGATCGTGCGAGGGCGTAACAAGCTCACGCTGATCGCGAACTACGTCAGCTTCGCGGTAAGCGCGACGATTCATGGCGCGATTCGGCTTCGTCGCCGCGATTTCGACGCGGTGTTCGTCTTCGAGCCGTCGCCGGTGACGGTGGGTATTCCCGCCGTCGTGCTTCGCCGTCTCCGCGGGTGGCCGGTCGCGTTCTGGGTCCTCGACCAATGGCCCGATACACTGGCGGCCGTCGGGGTCGTCCGCTCCCCACGCGGCCTTGAAACAGTCGGGAAACTGGTTCGCTGGATCTACACGCGGTGCGACATCATCCTTTCGCCGTCGCGGCGACTCATCCCGAGAATCGCCTCCTACTGCAAACCAGGCCAGCGGATCGAGTATTTCCCAAACTGGGTCGAGGCGTCGTACGAGCAGACCGACGACAAGCCCGCGCTCGAGATGGAGAATGAGGCCGCATCTATTCCACCGTGGAAGGACGGCTTCGTCGTCATGTTCGCGGGGAACCTTGGCACGGCACAGGACTTTCCGGCGATCATGGATGCCGCCGAGCAGTTGCGCGGGAGTCCCATTCGCTGGGTCATCGTCGGCGACGGACGGATGGCGGATTGGGTTCGCGCCGAGATCCAGAAACGCGCGCTCGAAGACAAGGTCGTGATGCTGGGCCGGTTTCCCGCGCAGGACATGCCGGGGCTGTTCCGTCATGCCGATGCGTTGCTCGTCTCGCTGCGCCCTGATCCGGTGTTCGCCCTGACGTCGCCGGGAAAGATTCAGGCGTACCTCGCCTTCGGTAAACCGGTGCTCGCAATGTTGGATGGAGAAGGAGCGGCAGTGATCGAAGACGCTCGTGCCGGTTTCGCCGGGCCCGCAGGCGACAGCCGCACCCTGGCGGAGAACATCATTCGCCTGAGCGCGCTCTCGGCGGAGCAACGGCGAGCGCTTGGCGACAACGGCGCCGAGTACGCGCGGCAGCATTTCAGCCGCCGAACGCTCGTCGATCGGCTCGAGCAATGGCTCGGCGAGATCGCGGTCGGCCAATCGTGCAGAGACACCGCATGATCCTCGTCACCGGTGCGACTGGATTCGTCGGCTCGACGCTCATCGCTCGCGCCGTCGCAAACGGCCTGGCGATCCGTGGCACCAGCCGTCGCGCGCCCTCTCAGCCGATCGCCGGAGTCGAGTACGTCTCCGGCCACGATCTCTCTGGCGAGCCTGATTGGGCCGAGCTCGTGCGAGGGGTGCGCATCGTCGTCCACACCGCGGCGCGTGTGCACATGATGCACGAAACCGCGGCCGATCCGCTGGAGGCCTTTCGCGCGGTCAACGTGCGGGCGACGCGCGACCTGGCGATGCACGCCGCGGCCGCCGGCGCTCGACGGTTTGTTTATCTGAGCTCCATCAAGGTGAACGGCGAGTCCGGCGTGTTTTCCGAGGCCAGTGTCCCGAATCCGCTGGATCCGTACGGTCAAAGCAAGCACGAGGCTGAGATCGCGCTCGCGACGATCGCCCGCGACACCGGGATGGAAGTCGTCATCATCCGGCCTCCCCTCGTCTATGGCCCTGGAGTAAAGGCGAACTTCCGCGCGTTGATGCGCGCGATCGATCGTGGAATTCCCCTCCCCCTCGCTGGGGTCGACAACCGACGTAGTCTGGTTGCCGTGGAGAATCTCGCCGACTTCATCATCACCGCCGCGCACCACCCCGGCGCGGCCAATGAGACTTTTCTCATCAGCGACGGCGAGGATCTCTCGACGCCCGAGCTCGTGCGGCGTCTGGCGCGGGCGATGGGCCGGCCGGCCCGCCTGTTCTGGGTTCCGCCGAGCCTCATGCGGATCGGCGCCACCGTGCTCGGGAAGGGCGCGGCCGTCAACCGTCTCCTGGGCAACCTGCAGATCGACAGCTCCAAGGCGCGACGCGCTCTCGGCTGGACGCCGCCGCTGTCGGTCGACGATGCACTCAGACGCACGGTCCTCGGATGACGAGCACACCGGCGATCGCAGCGCTTCTCTGCCTGGCCGTCATGGCGGCGTCGTTCATCCTCACCGGATGGGCGCGACGTCTCGCCCTGCGGCACCTGTTCATCGACGTTCCGAACGCCCGCAGCTCGCACCAGCTGGCCACGCCGCGGGGCGGCGGGGTCGCGATCGTGATTACCGCGCTCGTCGGGCTGATTGCTCTGGCCGCGCTGGGAATCGATCGGGCCGCGGTTGTCTGGCTTTGCGTCGGCGGAGTCATTGCGGGCGCGATCGGGTTGGCCGACGACCGGGGACACATCCCCGCTCGCTGGCGTCTGGTCGCGCACTTTGCCGCCGCGGCGTGTGTGCTGGCACCGATCGGCGGCCTGCCGCCCTTTGCCGTCTTCGGGATAGCGGTTTCGTCGGCGATCATTCGGGTCGTGGTTACCGCCGTTGGTCTCGTGTGGCTCCTCAACCTGACCAACTTCATGGACGGCATCGACGGCATTGCGAGCGTCGAGACGATTACCGTCTGCGTCGGTGCGGCGCTCCTGGCATTCCTCTGCGGCAGCGCCGACGGGCTCTGGATCGAGCCGCTCATCCTGGCGGCGGCGACCGTGGGCTTCCTCGCCTGGAATCTGCCGCCCGCAAAGATCTTCATGGGCGATGTCGGCAGCGGATTTCTCGGCCTCATCCTCGGCGGGCTGGCGCTCCGTGCCGCGTGGAATTCGCCTCAGCTGTTCTGGGGCTGGGTCATTCTTCTCGGCGCGTTCGTGGTCGACGCCACCGTCACGCTGCTCCGCCGGCTCGTGCGCGGCGAGCGCGTGTACGAGGCGCACCGGAGCCATGCCTATCAGCATGCCGCGCAGCGCCACGGCCACGCGACGGTGACGACCTGGGTCGGCGTGATCAACGTGGCCTGGCTTCTTCCGGTCGCATGGCTCGTCGTCCGAGGACGGCTCGCCGGTCCAGCCGGGCTGCTTCTGGCTTATGCGCCGATCATTGGTCTGGCGCTATGGCTCGGCGCCGGCCGGCCGACGGACCGCGTGGTGCGCGCGGAAACGCTCGATGGATGACGCCGCGCCCGGTCAGGGCGCGAAGCGCCAGGTCTTCACGACGGCGCTTACCGTCCGTAAGAGAATTCTGACGTCGTGGAAGATGCTGCGCTCGCGGACGTACTGAAGCTCGATCTCGCAGCGTTCGGGATAGCCCACCGACTGACGACCGGCAACGGCCCACGCACCAGTGAGTCCGGGGCGAACCGACAGCATCAGGTCTCGGTCGTCGCCATACTCCACGAGCTCGTCTTCGACGACGGGACGCGGACCGACCAGCGACATCTCCCCGACAAGGACGTTCCAGAGCTGCGGGAGCTCGTCGAGGCTCGTCCGACGGAGAAACCGGCCGACGCGCGTCACGCGTGGATCCCGAGCGTCTGGAATCTTGTAGTGATTCTGCCGGTACTCTTCGTACATCGTCGGATCGGACCGAAGCATGTTCTCCGCATCCGGACGCATCGTCCGCAGCTTCAGGCACCCGAACTTCCGGCCGCGGAAGCCGATGCGCTCGTGCCGAAACAGAAACGGACCGGGTGATTCGACCGCGATCAGCCCCGCAGCACCAGAACCGGAAAGGCGACGATCAGCCCAGCCGATGCACCGACGACATCGAGCGCTCGCTTGGCGACGCGATCCAGCGGATGGCGAGGAAGCTTCGCGAGCTGGATCAACGGTCCGTCGCGCGTCCACACGACCACCGGCTCGTGTTCTTCGAGCACTTCCGTGGGCATCACGGCCAGGACGTCGCAATGGAAGGCCAGAGCGATGTCGGCAACGCGCCGCATGGTCGTCGGTCCGATCTCCCCGGCGACAAGCAACGTGTCGATGTCCCCTGTCCGGACTTGATGCATCGCCGCACTGAGCACGGACGACTCGCTCTCGGCGTATTCGAGGTCGACGCCGATGGTCGCGACGACATTGAACCGACCGCTCGTCACGGAGGGGTGCGCCAGGACTCGCGGCAGATCAGCCGGAGCCCCGATGACCATGACGCGGCGTTGCTTGTACCGTCCTTCGCGTGGAGGCTTCGTCGGGTTCGCCGCTGTTGTTCCCTTGGCGGCTCGAAGCACGACGGGTGTCTCTCGGTCCGGCATTCAGTCGGCGTTAAGTGTTTCTCGAATCTCGGCCAATGTAGCCGAATCCGGAGCGACAGCACAATGTCGCGCCGCCGATTCGGGGAAAATCACACCCCGCAAGTGTCAGACCTTACCGACCCACGACGTTAGAGTGCCTAACCGGTTTTCCACCATGCACGTCACTTCGCGGTCGCCTGCGGACGCGAGTGGGTTGACGGAAGGCTCCCGAACGTACCAGACAGAATGGCACGCGCGTGCGACCAACGGCCGAGCGCGGTATACCGTGCGAGGTGTATCAATCTCGTCGGGTAGAACCACAACGAGAACCGCAGGCGATCCCAGGCACCGTAGTGCATTCGGGACATGGCGCGCCGATTCCGATCGCGCTGGCGAAGCTGGAACGGCGTCTCGGGAGCTCCGCGCTGGATGCGATGAAGCACGTGCGCCGTGGGATCGTATACGGCCGTGTGACCCGACCGTTGCAATCGCAACGAGAGCTCGAGGTCCTCGACATAGGCGAAAAACGATTCTTCGAATCCCCCGACGGCTCGCAGCACATCGGACCGTATCAGGAAACAGCAGCCGCAAACGAACGTGATGGCGCGCCGCTCCTGCGAACGGTCGCGCGGCTGATTCTCACGAAGGTGGTAGCCCATGCCGCGGCCCACCGAGAGCGTTCCGCCTGCATACCACACGACTTCCGGTTCATCGAAGTAAAAGATCTGCGGTACCGCGACGGCCGCCGCCGACTCGGCAGCGGCGGCGACGAGTCGCTCGACGCAATCGGCCGAGACGACGGTGTCGTCGTTCAGCACCATCACATAGTCGGCACCGTGCGCCAGCGCCCAATCGAAACCACGATTGTTACCGCCGGCGTAACCGAGGTTTTCGCCCGTCTGCAGGTACGGCAGCTCGGGGAAGCGCGCGTGCAACCGCTCTCCCGAGCCGTCCGGCGACGCGTTGTCCATTAGCAGAACAGTCAACTTCTGATACGTCGACGCTCTGAGGGACTCGAGACACGCGGCGGTATCGGACTCCGCGCACCAGTTCAGTACGATCACGACGACGTGCGGTTGCACTGTCGTCATACCGCCTCTGCCCCGGCCTCGACGACGCGCGCGCTGTCGTGGAGGATGCGCCGCGCAGCCGTAACGACGTCGGCCGGCGTCACCGCCTGCATGCAGATATTGTCCGCGCAACGCGCGAAGCTTCGCCCGTCGAAACAGGGCCGACAGGCGAGATCGGCGCCGCCCCAGAGCACCGTGACGCTCTCGTCGATCGAAAGGACCTGCGCGGGAATCGTCGGTCCGAACAGCGCGATCAGCGGCGCGCGAACGAGACGGGCGAGATGCATCGGACCGGTGTCGTACAAGATCACTATTACGAAGTACAGATAACGTTTCCGTGATCGACAGCTCGCCGATCGAGTCCTGCACCGGCAGGTCTTCGAACGCCGGACGGACCCAGGCATCGTCGGCACTGCCGAGCAGGCGGACGTCGCAGCCGTCGGCACAAAGCTGCCGCGCGACCTCGGCGTACGATGCAACCGGCCACCGTCGGAGCGGATCTTCCCGCAGCGCGTTGCGCGCGCCGCCGGGGACCAGCGCGACACGAGGCGGAGACCCGATGGCGGACTGGCGCGCGATCTTCGCGCGCAGGTCGGCCATCGCGAAGGTGCGTGGCAGTGGTCCGATGTGCTCCCGCGGCGCCGGGCCGGCGAGTCTCGCGTACTCGTCGCCGAGGAATCGCGCCGGAACGGGATTCATCTCCCCGTGCCGGGCTCGCGAGAGGTAGGCCTTCGGAATGCCGATCAGGTGTGCAACGAGAATTCGGTAGCGCGGGTCCGGATGCAGTATCACGACACGATCGTACCGCCGGCCGAGGCGCAGCCAGAGGCCGACGATCTCCCGCGCCCGTGCGAGGGCGTTGCCTTTATAAAGGCGTTGCTGATCGACCGTGATCACGCGCGACACGCCGTCGAACATGCCGACGACCGGAGAAGCGGCCTGGCCGCAGACCCAGGTCACGTCGGCACCGGGATGTTCTGCACGGAAACGTTCCGCGACCGTCGATGCGACAGCCGCGTCGCCGATCCCGGCGACGTGAACGACGAGTATTCGCTCCCGCTTCATGAACTGATATTACCTTGTGGGGATCAAACTCTCGACCCATCGGAGGCACATGGGGCTGGCGTGGGACGTCGTAAAGCGCGTGAATGCGGTGGCAGCCGCCACCGGCGAGGCGGAGTCCGTGCTCCAGTTCGACAACCTCGGCACCCAGTCGCAGTACCGGACGCCGTACGCCATCACCTCGCGGATCGTGCGACCGAACGACTCGGTGCTCGACTGGGGGTGCGGCAACGGACACTTCAGCCTCTTTCTCGAGTCGATCGGCGCGAAGGTCACCGGCTACTCGTTCGAGGCGAAGCCGCGCGTCATGCGTTCGTCGCCAAGCTTCCGATTCGTCGCGGGCGATACGCGCGATCCGCGCGCGCTTCCCTTCGACGACGCGGTCTTCGACGCCGCGGTCAGCATGGGTGTCCTCGAGCACGTGTGGGAGTTCGGCGGTGACGAGCTGGCCTCGCTGCGCGAGCTGCGGCGGGTGGTGCGCCCCGGCGGGTCGATCCTCGTCTTTCACTTTCCGAATGCCTCGGGCTGGATCGAGACCGTGGTCCGCGCATCCGGAGCGCAGAAGCATCTGCACGGCCGTCGCTACTCACGCGCACAGGTCGAAGCGTTGTTCGACGAAGCTGGACTGGAGCTGGTGAAGATCGGACGGTACAACATGCTGCCGCGCGCCGAGCTGCGACTGCTCCCCGCCGCCCTGCGGCGAACCGCGGCATTCGCACGCGCGTACAACGCCGTCGACGATGCACTGGCGACGATCGCCCCGCGGATCTGCACCAACTTCTTCGCGGTTGGACGCGTGCCGGGATGACGGCGACGGCTGGGGCGCTGTACCGCAAGGCGAGCTCGCTCGCCGCTGCTCAACTCATCGGGATGGTCGTGCCGCTCGTCACCATTCCGTACATCGCGCGCGTGCTCGGACCGGATGCGTGGGGACCCGTGGTGGCGGCGCAGGGTCTGGGAAACTGGCTGCTTCTCGTGCTCGAATTCGGGTTCGAGCTGTCGGGCACGCGCGACGCGGCGCGAGCACGCGTCGACGACGGACACCTCGGTGCGGTCGTCCATGGCGTTCAGAGCGCGAAGGCCATCCTCGTTCTCACGGTGATTCCGATCGCGGCGCTGACGCTTCTGCTCGTGCCGGCGATGCGCGACTGGCTCGATCTCGTTGCGTGGGCCGTGCTCTTCGCCATTTTGCGCGGCTACAGTCCTCTCTGGTTCTACCAGGGCATCGAGCGACAGGGAGTGGCCACCTACATCGACATGGCCAGCCGCGCGGCGGCAGCGCTTGGTGTTTTCTTTGTGGTGCATGGCCCCGGCGACGGCGTGCGCGTTCTGCAGCTTCAGGCGGGGTTCGCGGCGCTGTCGCTCGCGATTCTCTCCTGGGGCATGCACCGGCACGTACCGTTGCGCCTCTTCTCGGCGCGCGCCGGCGTCGAGACGCTGCGGGGCGGCTCGAGCATGTTCGCCGTGCGCGCGTCGAGCGGCTTGTACATCCAGGCGAACGCACTGTTGCTCTCCGCACTCGCGAGTCCGGCCACGGTCGCGGTGTTCGGCGGCGCGGAGCGGATCATCAGAGCCGCGATCAACCTGCTCCAGCCAATGACGCAGGTCATCCTCCCGCGCGTGAGCTTTCTTCAGGCCTCGGATCCGGCAGCCGCACGACGGCTCGTCCTCCACGCGCTCTGGAGCGTCGGTGGTCTCGGGCTGGCGATGGGCGCCACGGCAATGGTCGGAGCTCCGGTGCTCGTGCGCGTGATTCTCGGCCCCGGGTACGAGGCGGCAATCCCCGTCTTGCGGGTGTTCGCGCTGCTGCCCATCCTCGTCGCTGTGACAACCGTGCTCGGACTGTACTGGGCGTTGCCCTTGGGCCGCGACCGGCTGATGCTCGGATCCGTCCTGCTCGCGGGCGGGACCAATGTCGCGCTGGCGATGGTCCTCGTTCCGCGGTGGTCGGCGGCCGGCATGGCTGCGTCGGCGATCGTCGCTGAAGCCGTCGTGCTGACGATCATCGGCGCCGCCTATCTCCGCGCGGAGCGACGTTGAGCGACCTGCTGCTCGCACTCTGGTTCGCGATGGTCGGCAGCGACCGGATCGACTTTGCCGGCGGCGGTGGGCCGTTCCTGCTGACGCCCTTCCTCGCACTGACCCCGATCGTCGCGTTCTCGGAGATCATGCGGCGGCATCGCATGGGCCGGTCGGTGTCGTTCAGTCGCGGAGCGCTGCACTACGCGGTCCTCGGGCTCGCACTGAGCACGGTCGCGCTGACGTCCGTCTACCACGCGATCGAGGTTCCGATCTCCGCGGCGCGTACGGTGCTCCTCGTCGCCGACATCACCGGCACGTTCATCGTCGCGCTGCTATGCGCGGATAGGCCGGACCTGACCCGCATCCTCGCCCGCGGCGCGATGATCGGGCTCATCTCGTTCGCGATCTTCGACGTGAAGGAAGCACTCTGGTTCGTCGGTCGCGGGCCGGAGCTGCTCCGAATCGGCTCGATCACGGCTCGATTCGACGACCTCCAGAACGCAGGGCCGCTCCCGCGACTCGCCGGCGCGGTATCGGACGGCAATCGTGCCGCGCTGGTGATGCTCGTCTACCTCGTGACGCTCACCCTCGCGCCGATCCGCCGATCGGTGCGGCGAGGCTTCATCTTCCTCGGTCTGC
>CBHWBX010000088.1:0-11661 GCA_966111935.1 uncultured Gemmatimonadaceae bacterium | reverse complement strand
CGTCGAAGACGTCGTCGTCGGTGGGGCAGATGTTCCAGTCGCCGACCAGCGCGGTCTGGCCGTCGAGCCAGCCGCGCGCCGTCTCCCGAAGCCGCGCGAGCCAGTCGAGCTTGTAGACGTAGTGCGGGTCGTCGGGCTTGCGGCCGTTGGGGACGTACAGGCTCCAGACCCGTACGCCGCCGCACGTCGCGGCGAGCGCTCGCGCCTCGACCTCCAGGGCGTCGCCGAAGCCGGGCTGCTCGGGGAAGCCGACGGTGACGTCGTCGAGGCCGACCCGGCTGACGAGGGCGACGCCGTTCCACTGGTTGAGGCCGTGGGCGGCGATCTCGTAGCCGCGGGCCTGCAGGCCCATCAGCGGCAGCTGCTCCTCGCGGGCCTTGGTCTCCTGCAGGGCCAGCACGTCGATGTCGTGCCGGTCGAGGAAGGCCTCCACGCGGTCGATCCGCGTGCGCAGGGAGTTGACGTTCCAGGTGGCCAGTCGCACCGGGCAACCCTAGTGGTGGCCGTGCGGTTCTCCGACCGAGGGCCGATCAGGAGTGGGGGAGGGTGGCGCTCAGCAGGCCCTCCAGCGCGCCGACGAGCCGCTCCTTGTCGTACCTCTCGGGCTGGTCGAGCACCAGCCGCCCGAAGTGCTCGGCCGTGATCAGGACCAAGTGTGCGAGCACGTCGACGTCGACGTCCGGGCCGCCGCGCCGCTCGAGGCCGACCTGGAGCGCGTCGGCGACGTAGCCGCGGATGAGCTCGCGGGTCGAGTCGATCCGGTCCCGCACGATCGCCGGTGCGTTCTGGGTCAGGCCGAGGACCGGCCGCCACACGTCCGGCTCGTGCTGCACGGCGTCGATCAGGCCGCCGGCCGCGGTGAGGACCCAGTCGTCGACGTCTCCCTCGAAGGTGCGCGCCGGCATCAGCTGCAGGGCCGAGGCCAGCGCCCGGCGCTGCGTGCGGTCGAGGAGCGCGTGGAGCAGGGGCTCCAGGCCGTCGTACGCCGCGTAGACGACCGGTCGCGTCACGTCGGCCTCGCGGGCGATCGCCTCGATGGTGACCCGGTCGTAGCCGTCGCGGACCAGCACGCGCAGCGCGGCGTCGAGCAGGTGCTCGCGGCGCTTCTCCACGGGGAGCCGCTTCGCGTAGCGCCGCTTGGGCGCCGGCGTGACGTCGTTCACGCCCTTGACAATATTCCACTGGTGTAAAGTTCGTGAACCTACGCACGTGTAGCAATCAGATGAGGAGAGCCCGATGCTGGGTGTCCAGACCCGCAAGCAGATGCTCGCGAAGTACGAGCCGATGGCCGACTACGGCTTCCTCGGCCCCGACTCCGTCTCGTGGAAGGTGTGGTCGCACCCGACGTCGTACGTGCTCGGCTTCGCCCGTGCCGTCACGATCGAGCACTTCGACCCCAACCTCGCGGCCGCGGTCGTGCAGTCCGGCGGCGTGAAGTACCGGCCCTCGACCCGGTACGGCCGCACCCTGCGCTACTTCGCGATGCAGCTCTTCGGCGGCGCGGAGCAGACCGCCAGGGCCGCCGACGTGCTGGTGAAGGTGCACTCGAAGGCAGTCGGCCACGACCCCGTCACCGGCAGCACGTACGACGCCAACAGCGCCTCGTCGCAGCTGTGGATCCACGTCACCGCGTGGCACTCCATCCTGAAGTGCTACGAGATGTTCGGCCCCGGGAAGCTGACCCCGGCCGAGGAGGACCAGTTCTGGGCGGAGTGCGCGGAGATCGCGAAGCTGCAGACGATCGACCCGGAGGAGGTGCCGGCCAACCGGGACGAGGTGCACCGCTACTTCGAGGAGTGGCGCCCGCGGCTGGCCGCCTCCGAGGCCGCGCAGGACATGATCCACTTCATCATGCCGCTGTCGGTCGCCCTGCCGCCGAGCATGCCGGGCTGGCAGAAGAAGGCCCTCGCGCCGGCGATGTGGATCATGAGCAAGGGCGTCATCTCGACCTACCCGCGGTACATGCGCGACATGGCGAACCTGCGCCAGGGACGCGTCCTCGACCTCGTCGCGCTGGTCGGCAACAAGGCGCTCCACAAGCTCTTCGAGCGCTCGATGAACGCCCGGCTCGCGCTGTTCGACCTGCTGGCGCCGCAGGCCGTCGAGATCGCGGCGCCTGCGATCCTCGGTTCAGAGCTTCACCTCGAACCCGACATCGACGCCATGCAACCGATTGCCGTCTACCACGAACATCCCGACTGGTTCAAGCCGCTGTTTCTCGAGCTGGAGCGGCGGGGTCTGCCGTACGTCCGTCTCGACGCCGCGGCGCACGTCTTCGATCCGTCGGAGCAGGACGCGCCCTACTCGCTCGTCGTGAATCGCGCGAGCCCGTCGGCGTATCTGCGCGGCCATGCGCAGTCGACGTTCCACACGCTCCACTGGCTGCGCCATCTCGAGCGCATCGGCATCCCGGTGGTGAACGGCTCGCAAGTTTACTCATTCGAGCTTTCGAAAGCCTCGCAGCTCGACCTGCTCGAGGAGCTCGGCCTGCCGTATCCGAAGTCGCGCGCGATCAACAACGCGTCGCTCGCGGCGAAGGCCGCCGAGGGGCTGCGGTATCCGGTGCTCGTGAAGGCGAACATCGGCGGGTCGGGCGCGGGCATCGTGCGCTACGAGTCGCCGGCGGCGCTCCAAGGCGCGATCGACCGCGGCGAAGTGCAGCTCGGCATCGACGGCGTGGCGCTCGTCCAGGAGTCGGTGCCGTTCCGCGACGGCCACATCGTGCGCGTCGAGACGATGGGCGGGAAGTACCTCTACGCGATCAAGGTCTATCCGGCCGGCAGCTCGTTCGACCTCTGCCCCGCGGATGCCTGCCAGACGAGCACCGGCGTCGAGCTCGTGGGCGGCGCGTGCGCCGTCGACGCGCCGAAGACCGGGCTCAAGGTCGAAGGCTACACGCCGCCGCGCGAGATCATCGAGCAGGTCGAAGCGATCTCGCGCCGCGCGGGGCTCGACATCGGCGGCATCGAGTACATGATCGACGACCGCGACGGGAAGCACTACTTCTACGACATCAACGCCCTGTCGAACTTCGTCGCGCAGCCCCTCGACGTGATCGGCTTCGATCCGTGGGTGAACTTCGTCGACTACATCGAGTCGCGCGCCGCCGGTGCGCCGCGCGCGGCGCATCGCGAGGCGGTGGCCCTGCCATGAGATACGGATACTGGATGCCCGTCTTTGGCGGCTGGCTGCGGAACGTCGAAGACGAAGGGATGGAAGCGTCGTGGGATTACGTGAAGAAGCTCGCGCAGCGCAGCGAAGAGATCGGCTTCGATCTGACGCTGATCGCCGAGCTGCTGCTCAACGACATCAAGGGGATCGAGGCGCCGTCGCTCGACGCCTGGTCGACGGCCGCGGCGCTCGCCGCGGTCACCGAGCGCCTCGAGCTGATGGTCGCCGTGCGTCCGTCGTTCCATTCGCCGGCGATCCTCGCCAAGCAGGCGGCGAACATCGATCGCATCTCGAACGGACGCCTCGCGCTCAACGTCGTCTCGGCGTGGTGGAAGGACGAGGCGCGGCGCTACGGCGCGGCGTTCGACGAGCACGATGACCGCTACGCGCGCACGAAGGAATGGCTCGACGTCGTCGACGGCGCGTGGCGGTATCCGAAGTTCTCGTACCACGGCAAGTTCTACAATCACGACGACATCGTGCTCTCGCCGAAGCCGGTCTCGCGTCCCGGCCGTCGCCGGCCGACGATCTACGCCGGTGGTGAGTCCGACGCGGCGAAGTCGCTGATCTCGCGGCAGTGCGACGCGTACGTGATGCACGGCGATCCGCCGGAGCGCATCGCGCCGAAGATCGCCGACATGAAGGAGCGTCGCGAGCGCGCGTCGGAGGCGCTCGGGATCGACCTGGGGCCGATGCAGTTCGGCGTCGCCGCGTACGCGATCGTCCGCGACTCGGAGTACGAAGTGAAGGAAGAGATCGACCGCATCACGAACGTCGCCGTCGGATCGCCGGGGTACGGGAACTATCAGGACTGGATCGCGAACACGAAGCTCGAGCAGCAGGTGTCGCTGCAGGACTACTCCGTCTCGAACCGCGGCCTGCGCGCGGGGTTGGTCGGCACCGCGGAGCAGGTCGCCGAGCGCGTCGCGCAGTTCGCCGCCGTGGGCGTCGATCTTCTGCTGCTGCAGTGCAGCCCGCAGCTCGAGGAGATGGAGCGGTTTGGGGAAGAGGTGATTGCGGCGCGAGTGTGAATTGCGAGAGGATCGAGAATCGGGGATCAGGATGACGCTCCTCGATCCCCGATCCCCAATCCCCGATCCGCGGCGATCAGGTCTCGTACCGATCCACGATCTTCGCCCCGTAGTACATCCCCACTCCCGTCCCGACCATGCTCAGGATGAACGCCGTCATCAGGCCGATCTTGTCGCCGAGGAACCAGCCGACATAGCCACCGATCGTGGCGCCGGCGAAGGCAGCCAGCTTCTTCATGGGAATCTCCTGTTCGCGCCACTCTCGTAAGTCGAAGTTATTTCGATGGTTACGAAGTAAACAAATTTCTGGCGCATAGCGAGGTCGAGTGTTAGCATAGGGGACCGAGGGCGCATCGATGCTACGGCAGCATGGAGCCTTTCCCTCGTCCCACCTTGTGACTCGCGACCCCCACTCGAAGGCACGCGCGAACGCTGAAGTGCTCCTCTGGCAGGGGCGCATCCGTATCGTGCTGGCTGTCGCCGCCGGCGGCGCAGCGTTCATCCTCCAGCAGCTCGGCGTCCTCCATGGCAATGGAGCGTCGCTCATCGCCGTCATCGCCGGCTACATGGCGGTCGTCGGCGTCCTCGGCTGGTGGATCCATCGAACCGGCGTCGCCGGCAACGTCGTCGTCGCGGCGACGGTTCTCAGCGACATCCTCTTCATCTTCTCGTCGACGATCGTGTCATCGTCGGTGGGGCACTACGACCGGATTCTCATCCTGTCGTTCTTCGTGCTGCATCTCACCGAGTCGTACTTCGGCCGGAAGCACGCGTCGCTCGCGCTGCTCGCCGTCGTCGTCGGCTACGTGGCCACGACCGCGTCGTCGATCGCCGGCGGCGCGGCGATCTCCTGGTCCGAAGAGCTGTGGTCGGCGGCGCTGTTCACGATCGCCGGCCTGGTGTTCATCATCCAGTACGGAAGCTTCCAGCGCCGGCTCGGCCTGATCGTCAATCTGTTCGAGGACGCGGAGCAGGGCGATTTCACGAAGTCGTACGACGCGAACGCCGACCGGACGCCGGACGAGATCACGCGCGTGGGCCGCGCGTACAATCAGGTGCGGCTCCAGCTCGCGAGCATGGTGCTCACCGATCCGCTCACTGGATGCCTGAATCGTCGCGGACTCGATCAGGCGATGGCCCGCGAGATCGCGCGATCGACGCGCGCCGGCAGCGAGCTGTCGCTGCTCGCGCTCGATCTCGATCACTTCAAGGATGTGAACGATTCGCTCGGCCACATGGCGGGCGACGTCGTGCTCCGCGAGCTCGGCTCATTGCTTGCGCAAACGGCGCGCGCGGGCGACATCGTGTCGCGTACGGGCGGCGAAGAATTCACGATCCTGCTGCCGGATACCGACCCCGCGGGCGCTTATCGCGCCGGCGTGCGACTGTGCGATTCGGTGCGGGGCCACCCGTTCACCGTGAACGGCAAGCAAATCTGGCTGACGATCAGCGTCGGCGTGGTGTCGTCAGGCGGCGCGACGACGCAGGATGCCGCCGGAATGAACCTGAAGCAGCGGGCCGACGAGGCGTTGTACGCCGCGAAGCGCGGCGGGCGCGATCGCGTTCGCGTGTGGAACGAAGAGCTCGCGGCGATCGATCACCACGAATGACGTCCTGGGAATAGAAACCCAGGGCCGCCCGCCTCGGTCCGTGGAGCATAGCGGACCGAGGACGTGTGACCGTCTATGAAAAACCTGCGAATCGACGCGCGACTTACTTGCGGAGGACGTTGACCTTGCCGGTCTTGCCCTTCGCCGGTCGGATGACGATGTCGATGTCGCGACCGAGACGCGCAAGCATGCGCAGCAGACGCTCGGTCGAGAATCCGCGCAGCTTTCCCGTCACGACGAGCGAGATCTGCGACGGTGCATCGCGCATGATGTACGCAGCTTCGGTCTGGGTCAGCTGTTGATCCTCGAGAATCGACGCGATCTCCTTCGCGAGCACGTTCTTGGGGATCACCGATTCAGGAACCGCCCGAGGGCGGCGAGTCGTAGTAGCTCGAGCCACGGTCCGTGGGGTATGAGTGAGGGTGTTCACCGACATTAGAGCGCTTTAATCTTACTGCTCAGGGAGAAACGCGAAAGGCCTCGTGAGCAGAATCTCTGCCGTCGCGCGGAATGTTTTCCCAGATGCGCGGCTATGAATTATCGATTCTTTGTGTCCAATGATAGGAGTGCTGAATTCGTAAATTCAGCGGACAAACTCTAGCGCGCCGTATGAAGACGGTGAGCTTCCTGTTGGAAGCGTCGCTGAGTGCCATCCCGTCGAGAAGTCTCATACAGAATCCTTGATGTCCGAGTTCGCCGAGCATCTACAGCATGCACTGGGTGCCGCCTACCAGCTCGACCGCGAGCTGTCGGGCGGCGGGATGAGCCGCGTCTTCGTGGCCGTCGACCGCGTGCTCGGACGGAAGGTCGTGGTGAAGGTGCTGCCGCCCGAGCTGGCGGCGGGCGTCAATCGCGAGCGATTCCGGCGCGAGATCCAGGTTGTGGCGCAGCTGCAGCATCCGCACATCGTCCCGCTGCTGTCGGCCGGTGAGGAAGGGGATCTCCTCTGGTACACGATGCCGTACATCGAGGGCGAGTCGCTGCGCGCGGCCCTCGAGCGGCAGCGGAAGTTCACGGTGCGCGAGGTGATGCGGATCACCCACGACATCGCCGACGCGCTCGCGTTCGCGCACGCGCGCGGCGTCATCCATCGCGACATCAAGCCGGCGAACGTGCTCACCCAGGGGTCGCACGCCCTCGTCACCGACTTCGGCGTGGCGAAGGCGCTCAGTGCGTCGATGCCGATCAGCGGCGTCACGTCGGCAGGGATCGCCATCGGGACACCGGCGTACATGGCGCCGGAACAGCTCGCGGGCGACGCGTCGGCCGACCATCGGATGGACATCTACGCCGTGGGGCTGCTCGCCTACGAGCTCATCACCGGCGTATCCCCGTTCACCGGACCGTCGCCGCGTGAGACGCTCGCCGCGCAGCTCACCCGCGATCCGAAGCCGCTGCACGAAGTCTCGGCGGAGGTGCCGCGCGGCCTCTCCGATCTGATCATGCGCTGCCTCGCCAAGGATCCGGCGGCGCGTCCGCAGCGCGCCGACGACATCCTCCAGGAGCTCGACGCGATGACGATGCCGATGGGGATGACGCCCACGGCCGGCGGCGTCGATGCACCGGCGAAGCGCTCGCGATGGATGGGATTCGCGGCGGCCGCGATCCTGTTCGCCGCGCTCGCCGGCGTCGGATACGTCGCGACGCGACCGCCGACGGCACCGTCAGCGAGCGCGACATCGTCCAAGGAAGCGAAGAAGCCGGTCGGGGAATTCCCCGAGAGCACCGTCAAGCGCGCGACGGCGGCGGCGAAGATCGCGCCGTCACCGGCGGTGAAGCCGGTCATCTCACATGATGATTCGGTGCGCATCGCGGTGGCGGTGGCGAAGCGCATCGCGCAGGCGCGCACGGCCGACTCGGTCGCGAAGGTGAAGCTGGCCGAAGAGACGCAGCGCAGGATGACCGACTCGATCATCGCGGCGAACTCCGGCGGCGCAGCGGCGACAGCGAGCGGACCGCGTCGCGTCATCATCGCCGAGCCGGCGGACAATCGAGCGTGGCCGGAAGCGGCGCTGCTCGGACGCGCGGTGACGGACAGCCTGCGGCGGATGTTCCGCCCGCGCGCGCGACAGTTCGTGGCGGTCGATCAGGATTCGGTGCGACTCACGCTCACCCGCACGCGCGACATCGGCGAGGTCGCACGCACGCTCAACAGCGACATGCTCATCTCCGTGCGACTCACGGCGCTTCCGCACGATTCCGCGATGATCATGCTCCAGCTCTACGATCTCACGGCAGCGAATCCCTTCCGCTCGCGCGCCGCGGCGTCGCGTCCAACCGCGCGCAACGAAGTGCTCGGCGGACTCGACGCGCTGCTGCTCTCGACGATGACCTACCTCGATGAGATGACGCGCGCGCCGCGGCGGACGCCCGTCCCTCCGACGCCGCCGGGTACGCGCTGACGAAGCGCGCCGTCAGCGCACGCCCTCAGCGCACGCTGGCGATCGGCAGGATGCGGCGATGGCCGCCGTTGTCGGAGACGTTGATGAGACCGACCTGCGCGCCGTGCAGCTCACGCGCGTAGTTGAAGAGCCCGATCGTCAGGCCATGCTGCGCGCCCTTCACGTTGTTCACGGATGCGACCGCACCGCCGTCGAACCGGCCGCGTGAGTCGACCTTGAAATAGCCGGCGGTGAGCACGATCGCGTGAACGTTCGATCCTCCAGCGCCGAGCCCGGCGATCGCGACGCCCTTCAGCGACGGCGCGCCGACGCCGACACCGCCGATCGTCAGCCCCTTGATCGTCCCGCCCGACCCCACGCCGACGCCGCCGATCGTCAGCCCGGTGATGTCGCCGCCCGAGCCGACGCCGATCCCGCCGATTCCGACGCCGGTGAATCCATTCGCCGCGCCGACGCCGATGCCGCCGACAGCCAGGCCCTTCACCCGGCCTCCGCTGCCGGCGCCGATCCCACCGATGCTGATGCCACTGATGTCGCCACCGCCGCCGACACCGATCCCGCCGATGCTGATGCCCTTCATGTTTCCGCCAGTGCCGGCACCGACGCCGCCGATCATGAGACCGGTCATGTCACCGCCGGTACCGATGCCGATGCCTCCGATACCCAGTCCCGTCATCGAGCGCTCGGCTCCGCCGCCGATGAGACCGACCATCGCGCCGCGTACGGTGCCGGCACCGGTCGCGGGCAGGCCGAGCGCGAGTCCGGTCACTCGACCGGAGGTCGGCTCATAGGGAGTCCAGATCGTCGCGTTGATGCCATTCACTTCCTCGAGATGGCGGTCGCGGAAGTTGAGACGAACGCCGTTCACACGCGGCTTGTCGCCGATCGCGATGCCATTGTTGGTCACGGTGAGGTCAATGACCTGGGCGCTCAGCGAGAGCGGCAGGAACAGCGCGGCGACGGCGGCGCGGCGTGCAGTGCGGATGGGTCGCATGGAACGTGTCGGGAGGAGGACGGAACGCTTACACATCCTACGTTGCTTCGGACAGCGGGTTTCGGCGAGCAACCACCGCTATCTTGCGGCAGACACTCGTTCGAGGACTGGCATGCGCCGCAGCTTCGTCACCGCACTCGCCGCACCGGCGCTCGCCGCCGCATGCGTGCACGTTTCGGTCAAGACATCGTCGCCTTCGGGTACGTCACCCGCAATCACCGCCGAGGACCTGCGTACCCGCCTTACCGCGTTCGCGGCCGACTCGATGATGGGGCGTGAGGCGGGGACGATCTGGAACGTGAAAGCGACCGACTGGGTCGCCGACCAGTTCAAGCGATACGGTCTCGAGCCCGCGGGCGAGAATGGAACGTACTTCCAGACGGTCCCGAACATTCGCTCGCGCGATGCGGCTGCGCCGGCCGGCGAAGCACGCAACGTCATCGGCATCATCCGCGGGAGCGACCCGGCACTGCGGAACGAGTACGTCGCGATCACCGCGCACAACGATCACATCGGCTTCACGCACCAGCCGCTCGATCACGATTCGGTCCGGGCGACGAACATCGTCACGCGCCCGCTCGGCGCCGATAGCCCGCGACGCGTGGCGACGCCGGCCGAAGCGGTGCGCATTCAGGCGATGATCGACTCGCTGCATCGGCTCCATCCGGCACGGCTCGACTCGGTGAACAACGGCGCCGACGACGACGGCAGCGGAACGGTCGCGCTGATCGAGCTCGCCGAAGCATTCGCGCGTCAGGGAGTGAAGCCGCGTCGCTCGATCCTGTTCGTCTCGCACACGGCGGAAGAGAAAGGGCTGCGCGGCTCGATGTGGTACACCGATCACTCGACCGTCCCGATGGACTCGATCGTCGCCGAGATCGATGTCGACATGATCGGCCGCGGCTCGGCGTTCGACATCGCCGCGGGCGGCCCGACGTATCTCGAGGTCGTGGGACTGCGCCGTCTCTCGAACGAGTATGGCGACTGGTTCGAGTCGGTGAACGCGAAGGAGCCGGTGCCGTTCCGCTTCAACTACGAGTACGACGCGCCGGGCCATCCGGAGCAGTACTACTGTCGCGCCGATCACTACAGCTACGCGCGCTACGGTGTGCCGAGCGTCTCGCTGTCGCGCGGCGCGCACATGGACTACCATCAGCTCACCGACGAGCCGCAGTACATTGATTATCGGGACTACGCGCGACTGACGCAGCTCGTCTTCGACGCGTCGCTCTACGTCGCGAACGCGGACCATCGTCCGCGACTGTCCGTTGCCAAGCCCACCGATCCGCACGTCCCCTGCCGTCAGTAGAACCGTGAAGCCTCGCATCGCCCTCGCGACCTACGAAGCCGCGCCCTCGCTCGCGCCCGACGATCGACTCCTCATCCCCGCGCTCGCGCGTGCGGGCATCGACGCGGAAGCGGCGGTGTGGTCCGACGACGGCGTCATCTGGGAAACGTTCGACGGCGTCGTGATTCGTTCGTGCTGGGACTATCACCGGCGCGCCGAGGAGTTCAGCGCCTGGCTCGAGCGGCTCGACGCGAGCCGGCTTCCGGTGTGGAATTCGATTGGCCTTGTGCAGTGGAACGCGAACAAGCGCTACCTTATCGACCTCGAGACGCGCGGCATTCCGGCGCTCGCGACGCGGATCGTGCCGCGCGGCGCGGTACACGCGATCGACGCGGCGTTCGCCGAGGCGGGCACGTCGCGCATCGTCATCAAGCCGGCGGTGTCGGCGAGCGGATACGAGACGCACGCGCTTGCGCTGCCGCTGTCCACCGACGATCGCGCGATCGTCGAGCGTGTGGTGAACGCCGGCGACACCCTCGTGCAGCCGTTCGCCGAGGAGATTCCACGCGACGGCGAGCTCTCGTTCATCTTCATCGATGGCGCGTTCAGCCATGCGGCGATCAAGCGCGCGAGCGGCGGCGATTTTCGCGTGCAGACGGAACATGGCGGCAGCGTCGCGCCGATCACCGGCGATCCGCGGCTGATCGAGCAGGCAGCACGCGTGCTCGCGGCGCTCCCCGAGGTTCCGCTCTACGCGCGCGTCGACGGCATCGATCGGGACGGGACGTTTCTCCTCATGGAGCTCGAGCTGATCGAGCCGAATCTCTTTCTCGAGCTGAGTGACGGCGCGGCCGATCGCTTCGCGACCGCGCTCGCCGCTCGGCTCAGAGACCTCTAGTCTCGCCGATCGCGAGCGTCCAGTTCGCGCTCTCGGACAGACCGGCTTCGCGCCAGAGCTGTGCGAAGCGCGCCGGCGGTTCGTCCATCGGCTCGTCGGTCAGACGAAACGTCCCCCAGTGAATCGGCACGCAGGCCGGATAGACGCCTGAGCCGGCGGCGAGCGCGCGGTACGCTTCGATCGCGTCCTCGGGATTCATGTGCACGGCGCGCATGAACCAGCGCGGCTCGTATGCGCCAATCGGCAGCAGCACCAGATCGAACGGTC
>CBHWBX010000087.1:0-11696 GCA_966111935.1 uncultured Gemmatimonadaceae bacterium | reverse complement strand
TCTCGTGGGGCGGTGCCATGTGCCACAGGTGTTGGGCTCTCACCCCCGCCCGTTGCTAAACCTGGGCGGCTCGGCGGCTCTGCGGTGAGCAGTTGCAGTTGACCTCAGTCAGCCGCCACCGTCCCAAAATCGAAACCAGGAACAGAGATTCGCGGAATCGGTTGTCCGATGACGCGCTCGATCGACTTCACCATCGCGATCTCGTCGGGCGACATGAACGTGAACGCGTCGCCTTCTTTCGCGGCGCGGCCCGTGCGGCCGATGCGGTGGACATAGTCTTCCGCCTGCTGCGGCACGTCGTAGTTGATCACGTGCGTGATCCCCGAGATGTCGAGGCCGCGCTGGGCGATGTCCGTCGCGACGAGCACGCGCACCTTGCCCGACTTGAAGTCTTCGAGCGCGCGCATGCGCTGCGGCTGCGTCTTGTCGGCGTGCATCGCCGTCGCCGTGATGCCGTCCTTCTCGAGATGGCGCACGACGCGGTCGGCGCCGTGCTTCGTGCGCGTGAACACGAGCACCGAGTTGATCTCGTCCTTCTTCAGCAGCTCGGCGAGCAGTGAGCTCTTGCGCTCGCGCGGCACCGGATAGACGGCGTGCGTGACCGTGTTCGCCGCGCCCGAGCGGCGGCCGACCTGCACGACGAGCGGCTTGCGCAGATACTTGCGCGCGAGCGCTTCGACTTCCGGCGGCATCGTCGCGCTGAACAGCAGCGTTTGACGATACGACGGGATCTCCGCGACGATGCGATTGATCTGCGGCGCGAAGCCCATGTCGAGCATGCGGTCCGCTTCGTCGAGCACGAGGAACTCGAGATCGTCGAAGACCACGTTGTGGCGCTCGAGGTGATCGATCAGACGCCCCGGCGTCGCGACGACGATGTCGACGCCGGCGCGCAGCTTCTTCTGCTGCGGCTCGAGCGGCACGCCGCCGTAGACCGAGACGACGCTCAGGTCGGAGTGGCCGGCGTACTTCTGCACGCTCTCCTCGACCTGCACGCACAGCTCGCGCGTCGGCGTGAGCACGAGCGCGCGCGTCCGCCGCGGACCGCCGATGAGTTGATTGACGATGGGCAGGGTGAACGCGGCGGTCTTGCCGGTTCCGGTCTGCGCGAGGCCCATCACGTCGCGCCCTTTCAATACCAGCGGGATCGCCTGCGCCTGGATCGGCGTCGGATGCTCATATCCCGCGTCGCGCACGGCGGCGAGGACTTCCTTCGAGAGCTCGAGCTCTGCGAACGTCGTCGTCTCAGTCGCCGCGACGGCTTCCACTTCAGTTGTGTGCGTTACCATGATTCCCAAAAGCTGCGCACCGGGGCCGCGCACCCAGGACCTTCCCGGGACCGGTGACTCATAAGTGCCGACGGGCAGAGGGCCCGTCTGGCGAGTCGCGAAGCTTTTGCTCTGGCTCCGCCTCAATCGTGGGTCGTTGCGGCCCGCGCGTTCGGCAGAAGCCTGCTGCGCGTCGTCCCCCGATGCCGCGACGATACCGGCGATGCGTCCGTCGTGAGACGAACCACCCCTGCCGCGGCCTGTCCAAATAATTTAACTCATTGTGCCACTTAATGCTACCATGCGACGAACTCGGCTATGCGCCGATAGGCCTCGCGCGGCAGCTCCTCGTGAACACAGTGCCCGCCCGGTAAAACGAGCACGGTCGCGCCCGCCAGCCGCGCGGCCGCACGTTCCGAGTTTCTTATCAGACGATCCTCCTCGCCGAGAATCACCAACGTCGGGACCGCCAGCGACGCCGCCTCGGCATCGCTCACCGCACGCCAGTCGAACTCGCTCAGCGTCGCGCGCGCCGCGTACACGTACCCCTCGATCTGCGTCGGCGCCCAGTACTCATCGACGTCGCGCTCGCTCACCTTCGCTGGATCTCCATACGCGATGCGCCGCAGCGTGAACCCGATCAGCGCGCGCGGCACGACGCGTCGCCCGAGCAACGACGCGAGCACGCGCGGCACGATGCGCAGCGGCGGAATGAAGCGCAGCGGGATCAATCCGCTCGGATTGATCAGCACCGCATGTGAGAGCCGCTCCGGGTGCCGCAGCGCGAAGCGCAGCGCGAGCCCGCCGCCCATGCTCTGTCCGACCAGCGTGACGCGATCGAGCGCGAGCGCATCGAGCACGTCGAGCAGATCGCGCTCGTATTGCGCGTACGTATATGCGCCGCGCGCGCGCGGACGATCGGAGAAGCCGAAGCCGCGCTGGTCGACGACGACGAGGCGCATGCCGAGCGGCACGAGCTCGTCGAAGGCGTGGCGGAACATGTACGCCGACGCGCCCCATCCCGGCACGAAGACGATCGGCGGCCCGGCCGGCGACCCTCCTTCGACGATGCGCACGCGCACGCCGCTCGAGAGCGAGAGGTGGCGCTGAGTCGCATCGCTCCGCCCCGCGGGAAAGACTTCGTCCGGCCGCAGCAGACGGCGCGCCGACGCCCCTGTCACGACGCCGCCGGCGTCAGACCAGCTCGATCGTGCGTCCGGCGAGACGACCGATCAGGCCGAGTCTGAACGTCACGTCGGTCCAGCGCTCGTCCCCCGACATGTGATCCTCGAGCGGATACATCGGCCACAGGAACGGATTCGAGCTCTTCGGCGCCGCCATCCCCTTGTGCGGATGCCACACGCCGTCGGCATCGCGGTCGTCGAGGAAGCGATCGAACAGCTTGCACCAGCTCTCGTTGCGCTTGAGAAAGCCGAGGCGCGCCATGAGCTCGAGCCACGACACCGCGAGCACGACGTCGTCGTCGGCGACGTTGCGGTTCGGCAACAGATCGCCGAGCACGAGGTGCGGCTGCTCGATGACCTTCTTGCCGCAGAGCTGCACGGGCTCCTGGCGCGGCAGCGGCTGCGCGAGGTGCTGGTAGAGCAGCTCCACGGCGTCGTGATGCTCGGTGCGGAAGAGCGGCATGTACGCGAGCATGAGCAGGAAGTACACCGACGGCGGCGCCGCTTCCGGCGCGAGCACGTGCTGGTTACCGACGCGGATGAACGGCTTCTGCGCGAGCGGCGAGCGCAGGTACGCGGTCACGCGCTCGAGGATCCGTCGCGCCGCGCCGCGGAGACGCGGGTCGCCCTCGTAGCCGGCCTGAGCGAGCGTCGCCGCGGCGGCCTCGCGCAGGATCGCCCGGGCGCGCTTCGCGCTGTCCTCGTCGATCGGCCTGCCATTAGAAAACTCGAATAAGTATTCCGGATCGTCGTCTTCGGCGAGGAGCCGGAAGAGAACACGCCGCGCATGGATCAGCGGCGGCGTGTCCTTGTCCCATCCGTATTCGAGCAGGCGGCGCACCGCATTGATGGTTCCGATCCCATCGAAATACTCGGCGCGCGCAGAGGGCACTGTGAGCATTTCGTGATTCCACGTGCCATCTGTTTGTTGACTCACCGCCAACGCGAGTGCGGGACGATGCGTAAACGGGAGTGATCCAACCTGCTCGGTGATCGGCGCGGCAGGCTTGGCCACGTCGATGATCGCGCGGTACCGAATCGGTGCCGCAGCGTGGTCGAGCAGCCAGTTCAACGGGAACGCGATCGGCGGTGACGGCGGAGCCGCGACCGGAGTCTGTGGCGTTGCAGTTGGACTAGGGCTCGTCGGAGCCGGAGGAAGCGGCGGCAGGGTCACGAAAGTCGCTCTTTTCGACCTTGGAATACCGGACGAGCAGCACTGAAGGTCCACGCCGCCCGCTCTTCGGGCGGTAAGGATAGCGTTTTTGAGTAGTTGCGCTAGAGGGCGGTTACTAAATCGTTGCCGCTCGGGCAGTTGCAGTTGCGCGGGTCCTGGCGCGCCCGTAGCTGATGTCGCGATACTGGCCTCCTCCTGGCCTGTTCGGCGCCTGATGCGCGCAATGCGTGGTCTTTCTCACATCCCTCGGGGGCAGAAAATGAAGAAGATGATCAAGACGGTTGCGATGGTCGCCGCGATGTTCGTTGCGGTCTCGACGGTTGCCAAGGCGCAGGACGCGCAGCAGCAGGGTCGTCGTGGCGGCGGCCGCGGTCCGAACATCGTGTCCCTCCTCAAGGACTCGCTCCACGTCTCCGACGCGGTCGCGGCCAAGGCCGACTCGATCGCCAAGGTCTACCAGGCGAAGAACCAGGAGCTGATGCAGTCGGCGAACGGCGACATGCAGGCCGTCCGTCCGAAGATGATGGAGCTCCGCACCGAGCAGGCGAACGCCATCAAGGCGCTCCTCACCGACGAGCAGAAGGCTGCGTACGACAAGCTCATGGCGTCGATGGGCGGCGGCCGTCGCGGCGGCATGTAATCCCGAGCGCAGCGAGGGATCGCTTTCCTTCGCCGCGATCGTTTGACGATGCGGGCCGTCACCGAGCGTGACGGCCCGCGTTATTTTTTTGTAGTCATCGCTCCCCCCTGCGGCGCTGCGCACCTTCGGTCGGAGTTCCGCGTTTCATCCCTACTATGCGCGGCGAATTCCTCGACCTCTCGGGCGCGCGACTGTACTACTACGCCGCCGGTACACGCGGCGCCGGCGTCCCCGTCATCTTCCTGCACGGCTTCCCGACGTCGGGGCACCTCTGGGCCGACGTCGTGCCTCTCATGGCACCCGGGAATCGCCTGGTCGTCGTCGACCTGCTCGGCTACGGCCGCAGCGATCGGCCGAACGGCCGCCCCGTCGACGTGCGCGCGCACGCCGACCGCATCGTCGAGCTCCTCGACGAGCTGCGCATCCGCCGCGCCTGCATCGTCGGCCATGGCCTCGGCGGCGGCATCGCGCAGTCGATCGCCGTGCGCCATGCGCCGCGGGTGTCACACCTCTGTCTGATCGACAGCGTCGCCTTCGAGCGCTGGCCCACGCTCCGCGCCCGCATCGCCCGCGCCACGCTTCCCGTCACGCGCCATCTGCCCGCCGAAGTCCTGCACGCGATCGTGCGGCGCAATCTCGAGCGCGGCTACGCGGACCCGCAGCGCGCGAAGCACGCGATGGAGCAGTACCTCCGTCCGTTCCTCACGAGCGAAGGACGCGACGCGCTCGTCGCCCACATCGAAGCACTGACGACGCGCGAGACGCGCAAGCTCGGCCGCCATCTCCGCCGCATCACCGCCCCGACGTCGATCATCTGGGGCGAGAACGACCCGATAACTCCCCTGGATGTCGGCCGCCTGCTGAACGAGTCGATCACCGGATCGACCCTGCAGATCCTCGCCGATCGGCGGCATTTCACGCCGGAGGAAGCGCCGAGGCAGGTGGCGGATGCGGTGGGGGAGCTGTTGACGCGGCACGGGTAACGGGGAACGGGATACGAGGAACGGGGCACGAGACCTTCCGTGAAGATCCCGTGCCCCGTTCCTCGGATCCCGTTCCCCGTTACAGCTTCCGCCGATCCTCCGCCGCCTGCACCACATGCCCGATCTCCCTCGACAGCGCGCGCGCTTCCTGCGTCGCGCTCGACTGGTTCTCGATCTCGTTCCCGAGTCCCGACGACCGCAGCTTCAGCATGTCGAGCTTCAGGTTCTGAAGCATCAGGCTCGTGCTCTCGAGCTGATTGGCGAGGGTCTGGCGGCGCTCGAGCAGATCGTGCAGCGAGGCGCGCTGGCGCTGTAGCAGGGACAGGCGACGCTCGCGCTCCGGCGTGTCGGGCTCCGTCTGCATCGACGCGATGCGCGTATCGAGTGAGCCGAGCGAGGTGCCCGAGACATCCTGGTCGAGGCGATGCAGTGTCGTCGCGACGCTGCCCACGCGCTCGGCGAGCGCGTCGATCGTCGGCACCACGTCGGGAATCATCGACTTCTCGATCGGGCCGAGCGACGCCGCGATGTCGCGCATCAGCAAGCGGTCGGCGGCGGCGCGGCGCACGGTGTCGCCGTGCGGACCGGCGAGCACGTCGGCCGGCGCGAGCTGCGCGGCCGCCTGCTCCGGCGTCATGCGTGGCGTCGCCGGGGCCGCACTCGGTGCGACCGGCCCCGCGAGGCTCGCCTGCTGCTTTTCCGTTACCCGTTCAGCGCGCAGTCGCTTGTTGATCCCCTTCGTGAACGCTTCGACCGGACCCACGCCGTCGGACCAGATGGAGCCGCCTTTACGCAGAACGTTCAGCGCCATGACCGCGCTCGGGAAGAGGAACCACGGCCCAGGCCCATGCGCCACGAGATTGACGCCGAAGAGCGCCGTACTCCAAGCAGCCCAACTAACGACGCTGCGACGGAACGCGGCGACGCGGTCCTCGAGCGGGCGCTCTTCGTAGCTCTGCGGCGTCGGCCAGACGACTCGGTCATTCATGACCAGCCCTACGTTGCCGACCGCCTGAAGTTGCTGGCTGATCGCAAGTCGTCGCTGCGCCTTGTACCAGCGGCGCAGCTCCTTGCGTGAGAGGCCCGGCGGCGGCGATGGATAGGGCTGCGGAACCGCGGGCGCCATCGGCGGCACGGGGATCACCGGCGGTGACGCGATCGGCGGATCGAACGGCGCCGGCGCGACCGCGGGCGCTACATGTCGTGCACTGCGCCCGCTGCGGATGCCGCTCTCGCCGCTCGCCAGCGCGTCGCGGAGCTCGGCGGCATCGGCGAAGCGGTGCTCCGGCTTCTTCGAGAGCGCGCGGTCGATCGCCACGGCGAGATACGCCGGAATCTCCGGGCGCCGCTCGCGAATCGGACGCGGACGCTCGGAGACGTGCTTCACGAGCATCGCCGGGGTGTTCGCCGCCTTGAACGGCGTCTCGCCGACGAGCATGTGATAGCCGACCACCGCGAGCGAGTAGACATCCGAGCGGCCGTCGACCTCGCGCTCGCCGAGCGCCTGTTCGGGCGACATGTAGGCGGGGGTGCCGACGGCGACACCCGTCACTGTCAGGCGCGTCTCGCCCGCGGCGGCGCGCGCGATCCCGAAGTCGGTGACGAGCGGCCGTCCGCTCGCGCGATCGATCAGGATGTTGTCCGGCTTGATGTCGCGGTGCACGACGCCGCGCGCGTGCGCGTAGGCGAGCGCGTCGGCGACGTCGTGCAGCACGCGCACCGTTTGCTCGACCGGCCACGCTCCTTCGCGCGCGAGCCGGACGCCGAGGCTTTCGCCGTCGACGTAGGCCATGACGAAGTAGACGAGCGAGACCTCCTCGCGCTCGTCGACTGCGTAGATCGGAACGATGTTCGGATGACTGAGCTGCGCCGCCGTCTGTGCTTCGCGGATGAAGCGCGCCTTGACGTCGCCGTTGAACGCGACGTCGGGGGGCAGGACCTTGATCGCGACCGTGCGGTGCAGGCGCACGTCGGTGGCGCGATAGACCACGGCCATGCCGCCGCGGCCGATCTCACTGTCGACGAGATAGTGGTCGCCGACCGCCGTCGTGACGCGGTCGCGCAGATAATCGTTCACGCGTCCCGCCCTCGAGAACTACCGGGCGGCCTGGCGACTGGCCGGGCGCGTTCCGGTGTTGCGATTCTCCTCGACGTAGAGCGCGCTGTCGACGCTGTCGGCGAGGTTCAGTGCGTCCATCGCCAGCGACGTGATGTGCTGCGGCGTCTGCGACCCGGCGTTGAGGCGGATGAGATCGAGCTTGATGTTCTGCAGCGCGACCGCGCACGTCTCGAGCTTGGCCGCGATCGCGTCGCGGCGCGATGAGACGTCGGCCACTGCACGCCGCTGGCGCTTCAGATACGCGAGCCGCCGCACGCGCTCGTCGCTCGCGCGCTCGTCGAGCGGATTGGCGTCGTTCTCGAGACGCGTGATCTCGGCCTCGATCGAGTCGGCGCCGTTCGCGGCGCTCGTGCGCTCGAGGTCGGACATCGCGATCGCGAGGTACTTCACCTTCTCGGCGAGGGCGTCGGCGCTGCGGCCGACGTCGGGGATGCGCGTGCGCTCGGCCGAGGGCATGCGGTCGAGCAGGCGCAGGATCTCGTCGCGATCCGACTCGGCGCGGCGGATCCGGTCGCCGTAGGTGCCGGCAACACGCATCACATCCTCGCTCGAGGCGCCGACGCGCGGCAGCGCGACCGGCCCCGAGCTCCGCTGCTTGATCCGCGCCCGACGCTGCTCGCGCAGCGCCGCGCGCTCGTTGCGGTTGAACATCGCGCGGACGTACGTCAGGAAGTCGTCGGCGACGTCGATGAGATCGCGCTCGCGCGGCTGGCGGAAGACGTCGCGCCAGTCGTAGCCGTCGGCCCAGAGCTTCGCGTACTTGAACGCGAGGTAGATGCTCCAGAGAACCGTGAGGCCGAAGAAGTCGCTGTCGCCGACGATCGAGGCGATGACGATGACGCCGTTGACGAACAGATAGGGCGCGAGCTTGCGGCGGAAGCGCACCACCGGCTCGGCGTTCCAGCGGCGATACTCTTCCGGCGTCGGGCCGCTCTGCGCGTAGAGCGCGCCGGTGTTCGCACCCTCGTAAGGCTGCGCGGAAGCGCGCGCCCCCGCCACCGGAAGCGCGGCGGGCGGCGCGAGCGTCTGACGCGCGATCGTCGGCACGCGCCCGGTGTCGAGCGCCGTGACGACGGCGCCCGCGCTCGGGAAGCGATGCGCCGGATCCTTTTCGAGCAGCGTCATGATGACGGTGCCCAGGTCGTTCGGCACGTCGCCGCGGCGCTGCTCGATCGGCGTCGGGCGCTCGGAGATGTGCTTCACGAGGATCGCCGGCGTGCTGTTCGCGATGAACGGCGGCTCGCCGGTGAGCATCTGGTAGCCGAGGATGCCGAGCGAGTACAGGTCGGAGCGGCCGTCGATCGTGCGCTCGCCGGCCGCCTGCTCGGGCGACATGTAGGTCGGCGTGCCGATGGCGATGCCCGTCGCGGTGAGACGCGAATCGCCCTCGCTCACCGCGCGCGCGATACCGAAGTCGGTGACCATCGGCCGGCCGGAGCCGGAGTCGATGAGGATGTTGTCCGGCTTGATGTCGCGATGGACGACGCCGCGCTCGTGTGCGTAGGCGAGCGCGTCGGCGACGTCGCGCAGCGTGCGGCGTGTTTCGTCGACGGAGAGCGCGCCGTGGTCGTGCAGCCGCTTGGCGAGATTGTCGCCCGTGATGTAGGCCATCACGAAGAAGACGAGCCCTTCCGCTTCGTCGACCGCGTAGATGTCGACGATGTTCGGATGGTTCAGCTGCGCGGCCGTCTCGGCCTCGCGGAGGAAGCGCGTCTTGATCTCACTGCGGAACGCGAGCTCCGGCGGCAGCACCTTGATGGCAACAGTGCGCTTGAGCCGTCTATCCTTGGCGCGATAGACGACACCCATTCCCCCGCGTCCGATTTCGGTGTCCAGCTCGTAATGCGGGCTGAGCACACGTTCGACGTGTGTGCGCAGCTCCGAATCAGACTGTGACGGTACTACTGGCTCCGACAAGCGATTCGCTCGGGGTCGCGGTTGGGCGGTCTATGGGTAGGAATGACGCATTTTAGCATACGTGGAAACTTCCGGAAAGGAGACACGCCGTTGCGGCAGACCGCGTTACGCCGGTCGGACCGGGGGGTGCCGGAAATCCCCGAAAAAGCTGCCAGGCTGACGGGTTCGCCTGAGCGCACCTTATGCACTATGTGGTCTCGCACCCGCGTCGGGGGCCCGTAAGTTCATGTTTCGCATTGGTTAGGCGGCCATAGGCGGGCTGGAATGGAGTGTGCGACACCCGACGCTACCCTTTCTGAGAAACAAAGACATGGCAACACGCCAGACGCTGCCCGTCCTCCCGCTGCGGGGGACCGTCATTTTTCCTGGGCTCACGGCGCCGATCGCCGCGGGTCGCCCGGGGACGCTGCGCGCCATCGAGTCGGCCCTGAAGGGCGAGCGGCTCGTTTTCGCCGTAGCGCAACGCGACAATACCGACGAACCGACGCCCGACATTCTGTACTCGATGGGCGTGATCGCGCGGATCGGCCAGATCCAGCGCGGCCTGGGCGGCGTGCAGTTGCTCCTCCAGGGAGAGCAGCGCGCCACCGCCCTGCAATACACCACGACCGAAGGGTATCTCAGCGCCGTCGTGATGCCGGTGGACGAGATGAAGCCGAACAACGAGAACGACCCGGCCTTCGTCGCCCTCCACAAAGAGCTGCGCGAGCGCGCCGCCGAGCTCGGCGAGCGCCGCGGCCTCCCCGAAGAGGTCGTCCATCAGGTGCTCGACGCCGTCACCGATCCGGGCCGGTTCGCCGACCTGGTCGCCGGCTACATCGAGCTCCAGCCCCCTGAGAAGCAGGGACTGCTCGAGACGCTGAGCGTCGAGGAGCGTCTCCGCCGCGTCCTCGTGCATGTCCAGAAGCAGATCGGCATGCTCGAGATGCAGGAGGAGATCAAGTCGCAGGTGCAGGAGGAGCTCGGGGAGCGCCAGCGCGAGATGTATCTGCGCGAGCAGATGAAGGCGATCCAGAAGGAGCTCGGCGACGACGATCAATCGAAAGAGATCGTCGAGCTGCGCGAAAAACTGAACAAACTCGACCTTCCGAAGGAGGCAAGACAAGAGGTCGAGCGCGAGCTCGGACGTCTGGAAAGATCAGGACGCGAGTCCATGGAAGCGCAGGTCATCCGCACGTACCTCGAGTGGATCGCCGAGCTGCCGTGGAACACGCGCTCCGACGACAACCTCGATCTCTCGAACGCGCAGACCGTGCTCGATGAGGATCACTACGGGCTGCCCGACGTGAAGGACCGGGTGCTCGAGTTCCTGGCCGTGCGCCAGCTGCGCGCGCAGCAGCTCGAGGCTGAGCTCAAGGAGACCGGCGAGACGTCGATCTCGAAGCTGCGGGCGGCGAAGGAGGATGCGACGCCGCAGCTCGGGGGCAACTCGCACGAAGACAAGCCGATCACCGATCCGAAGGAAGCGAAGGCCCGCGCCATGGCGAAGGGTCCGATCCTCCTCTTCGTCGGACCGCCGGGCGTCGGCAAGACGTCGATCGCAAAGTCGATCGCGCGCTCGCTCGGACGCGAGTACGTCCGCGTGGCGCTCGGCGGCGCGCGCGACGAAGCCGATATTCGCGGCCATCGTCGCACGTACGTCGGCGCGATGCCGGGCCGCATCATCCAGGGGATGAAGCAGGGCGGGACGAAGAACCCCGTCTTCCTGCTCGACGAAGTCGACAGGCTCGGCACCTCGTTCCAGGGCGATCCGGCGAGCGCGCTGCTCGAGGTGCTCGATCCGGCGCAGAACGACAACTTCACCGACCACTATCTCGGCATTCCGTTCGACCTGAGCGAGGTGATTTTCATCGCGACGGCGAACTTCATCCAGAACATCCCGGGACCGCTGCTCGACCGCATGGAAGTCGTGGAGTTCGCGGGCTACACCGAGCGTGAGAAGGCGGAGATCGCAAAGAAGTACCTGATCCCGCGCCAGCTCGAGGAGTCGGGGCTCGGCGACAAGCAGGTCTCGTTCACCGACGACGCCGTGACCGCCGTGATCAGCAAGTACACGCGCGAAGCGGGCGTGCGTCAGCTCGAGCGGCAGGTCGGCGCGGTCGCGCGCAAGGTGGCGCGTCGCATCGCCGCCGGCGACTCGACGATGATCGACGATGGGAAGATCGACGCCGACGAGGTGCGCGAGCTCCTCGGCCGTCCGAAGGTGCATCCGGAGCACGCCGCCGAGCAGAACGAAGTCGGCGTGGCGACGGGCATGTACTACACCCCGGCGGGCGGCGACATCATGTTCGTCGAGGCGGCGATTCGCCGGCTCTACGGCTACGGCAATCGCGCGAGCGACGACGAGAAGACGCAGGTGAGCGGCTGGGGCAATGTCAGCCTGATCCTCACCGGTCAGCTCGGCGACGTGA
>CBHWBX010000086.1:0-11753 GCA_966111935.1 uncultured Gemmatimonadaceae bacterium | reverse complement strand
GACGGCACCCTGCATGTCGATCGAGAACACGGCGAACGGCCGCACGCCGCGATTCGATATCGTGACTTCGACGCTCGCCGTATCGCTCTTCGCGAGGAGCTCGCGGTCGGCGCTCGTCTCGATCCGAATGCCGGCGGCATTCATCAACGCGTCGTTCGCACGCTCGCGCACGAGATCGATCGCCGCATCGAGGTCGAGCTGCGGCGCGTCGCACGTCGGCTGCACACGGCCCATGGCGGGACGCGCGTCGGTCGCCGGATGCCGGCAGTGGGCGGCGCGACGGCGGACGTCCGACGCGAGCCGCACGAGACGCCCGAGCAGCGGGACGACGCCATCCGGATGCTCGACGTCGAGCGCGCGACGCGCCGAATCGGCGAGCGATGCGATGCGCACGAGGGCCGCGCGATCGATGCTGTCGGCACCGGCGCCCAGTCGCGCGAAGCTCGTGTCGACCGCGTCGAAGAGCGCGCTGTCCCGCGCCTCGGGATCGACGCGCGTCGCGATGCGCTCGAGGTTGAACGCGGTCGGCGGTAACTCACGAAGATCATCGAGCCCCTGCGTCCGCTGCTGCGCGCGCGCCATCCGGCCTAGCTCGGCGTAGGTGATGCCGAGCATCCGATCGACTTCCGCCGTCTCGATGTGGATGCCGGGGCCGTGGCGGTAGAGCTTCGCGACCGGCCAGGGCATGCCGAACTTCGTCGCCGGAAAGCGGCGCGGATCGGCGGACGACGTGAAGGCGTGATCGAGCAGAATGGGCAGCGCCTGATGCTGGGCGTTGCCGTCGGTGATCGAGTCGGGGAAAACGCCGATGATCACGTGCGGTCGGAAGGAGCGGATCGTCGCCACGATGTCGCCGACGACGGAGTCGCGGACCCAGGTCTTGAAGACTTCGTCGCCGGTGCGCGCGGGCCCGAAGTCGTACGCCTGGGTGAAGAACTGCCGGGCGCCGTCGATACGACGCGCGGCGAGCGCTTCGCGCACGCGGATCGCGCCGAGCGTCGAGCCCATCTCGGGACCGTTCTCGTTCTTCCCCGCCTCGCCGCGCGTCACCGAGAGGTAGGCGGTCTCGATGTGTCGTCCGCGGGCGAGCCAGGCGAGCAGCTCGGTCGGCGCGTCGTCGGGATGCATGCCGACGACGAGCACGCGCGGCGTGACGGTCAGCCCATCGACGAGCCGCCGCAGCTCGGCGGCGCGCGTCGGCGGGAGCGTCGCGGGGCCGGGCTGCGCGAGCGGCGTTTGAGCAAGGGCCGGTGCGGCGAGCCCGGCGGCGAGCACGACGTGACGAAGGAAGCGCATCCCTGTCCTGTCCGTTCGAAGTGTTCCTCAGGCTTCTACTATCGTGATAGTTGACAATACATCGGGTGGGTCGTATTGTCTACTATCGTGTTAGTAATTGCTCCTCCGTCGGCGCTTCCCGCTTTCGAGGGACTAGGGGCTGGGGATTAGGGGCCAGGAACAGCGTGGGGTTAGGGTACCGCCCTTAGTAGTTCCTAATCCCTCGCCCCTGACCCTAGCCCCTCAACACTGTCCTTTCGGCGCTGCGCAACTATGGTCGGAGCTCTCTGATGGACCAAGACCCATATCCTCTTATGTCCGACTTCGTGTTGGGTGATCGTGAGCTCGACGTCATGGGCGTGCTCTGGGACCTCGGCTCCGGCACGGTGACCGAGGTGCGCGAGAAGCTGCCGGTGGATCTCGCCTACACGACCGTGCTCACGATCCTGCGCAATCTCGAGCAGAAGGATTTCGTGTCGCACAGCAGCGAGGGGAAAGCGCACCGCTACTTCCCGCGCGTCGCTCGGCGCGCGGCCCGGCGCAGCGCGCTGTCGCGGATCGTCGACAAGCTCTTTCACGGATCGCCGGAGCAGCTCGTGGCGCAGCTCGTGGAGGACGAGGATCTCTCCGCCGAGGACATGCGGCGCCTGCGGGCGCTGCTCGCGTCTCCTGAATCGAACGGCAAGGCCGCACCGAAAAAGGGAGGGACGAAGAAATGATGGCGTCGTGGATGCTGTACGCGCTGTGCGTCGGCGCGCTCGTCTCGATCGCGGCGCTCGCCGCGGAGCGCACGCTGACGGCGCTCGGCAGGCCGACGCGCTTCGTGTGGAGCGCGGCGATGATCGTGTCGGCGCTGTGGCCGGTCGCGTGGGTGCTCGCGCGACTGCTGCCGTCCGAGCCGCGCGCGGTGCGGGTGCTGCCGTTCACGATCGTCGTCGGCGCGGCGGCGCCGTCGGCGAGCGAGATCGCGGCGCTGATGCGCGCGCTGTGGATCGACCGCGCATTGATCGCGGTGTGGGTGCTCGCCTCCCTGCTCTTCGCCTGGCGGCTCGTGCGCGCGTCGGCGCGGCTCGAGGCGTCGCGCCGCGAATGGAAGCGCGGGCGCGTGAACGGCGTCGCGGTGAAGCTGTCGGAGAACGTCGGACCGGCGGTGGTCGGGCTGCGCGTGATGGACGTCGTGCTCCCCGAGTGGATCCTGTCGCTCGACGCGCCGCTGCGCGAGATCGTGCTGCGGCACGAAGAGGAGCATCGCGAGGCGCGCGACCCGTATCTGCTGTTCGGCGCGGCGGCGCTCGTGGCGCTGCTGCCGTGGAACGTCGCGCTCTGGTTCCAGGCGCGGCGCGTTCGGCTGGCGATCGAGATGGACTGCGACGCGCGGGTGCTGCGCGCCCATCCGTCGCCGGAGCGTTATGGAATGCTCATTCTCACGATCGCGCAGCGGCGGGCGGTGGCGCCGACGCTGTTCGCGCCGATGCTGAGTGAGCCGACGTCGAACCTCGAACGGAGGATTTTGCGCATGCGCACGACGAAGAAGATCGCACGGCTTTCGGCGTACACGGGTGGGTTGATCACGGTCGGCGTGCTGGCATTCGCGAGCTCGCTCCAGTCGGCGCCGACGTCGCGTCCGACGTCAGCGGTCGGCGCGGTGCTCGCGGCGGCGAAGCAAGTCGTGCCGCTCGTCGTGCCGGAGACGATCCCCGTGAAGAAGAAGCAGGCGGCAAAGAAGGCGGCTGCCGGCGATTCAGTGACGGTCGGCGCCAACGGGAAGCGGCAGGTCGTGCTACAGCTGAGCCCCGCGCAGACGACGGCGCCGGCGACCGTGAATCCGACCGCCGCACCGCCGTCGGGCAACGCGGGTCCGACGCTGGTGAACGAGAACCAGACGTTCTTCGAGTTTCAGGTCGAGCAGCCGGTGAGCGCGGCCCCCGGACAACGCGGCGCGCGCTACCCGGACCTGCTACGCCAGGCAAACGTCGAAGGTGAAGTACTCGCGCAGTTCGTCGTCGATCAGTATGGCCAGCCGGACATGAACACGTTCAAGGTGCTGAAGAGCGACCACGATCTGTTCACGAAGGCAGTGTTCGACGCGCTTGGCGACATGCGATTCCATCCGGCCGAAGTCGGCGGAAAAGCGGTGAAGCAGCTCGTGCAGATGCCCTTCCAGTTCAACCTGTCGAAGACTCCCTGATCGTCGCGAGCCCGCGGAGCAATGCCGCGGGCTCCGTCTCGACGATGAGCCGCGCGCGCTGGGCGGGGCGAACGAAGCCCTCGTCCCGCGCGTGGTCCAGGAAGGTGATGAGCGGCTTGTAATAGCCCTCGACGTCGAGGATGCCGAACGGCTTGTCGTGCAGGCCGAGCATCCCCCAGGTCCAGACTTCAAATAGCTCCTCGAGCGTACCCAGACCGCCGGGGAGCGCGATGAACGCATCGGCGAGCTCGGCCATCTGCGCCTTGCGCTGATGCATCGTCTCGACGACACGCAGCTCGGTCAGCCCGCGATGCGCGATCTCCCGCTCGACGAGTGAGCGCGGCATGACGCCCTGGACGATCGCCCCGGCCTCGAGCGCGGCATCTGCTACGGCTCCCATGAGTCCGACGCTCGCGCCGCCATACACGATGCGAATTCCCTGATTCGCGGCTTCGCGAGCGAGCGATTGGGCGGCGGCGATGTACTCGGGGCGGGCACCAAAGGCGGAGCCGCAGAAAATACAGATGGATCGGATCATCGATTTGTAGAAGGACGCTCCTCGGGATGACACAACTGTCGGGCGGACTTGAACGTAATTTCAGGACACACCCCGCGCGTTCCCACCCGCAGTCCTCTCGCCTCGCCTTTCATGGCCAAACAGACCGCTCGGCAGCCGCTGTCGCATTCATTTGCACTGCCCCTCCCGCCGACGCAGCGCTTCCTCCCCCTGCTCCTTCTGCTGTTCGTCGGCAGTGGTTGCGCGGCGCTCATCTACGAGATCGTCTGGTTCCAGCTCATCGAGCTCGTGATCGGATCGTCGGCCGTGTCGCTCGGCGTGCTGCTCGGCACGTTCATGGGCGGGATGTGCCTAGGCAGCATCCTGCTGCCGCGCTTCGTGTCGCCGGAACAGCATCCGCTCAAGGTCTATGCGTTCCTCGAGGCGGGGATCGGAATTCTGGGACTGATCGCGCTGGTGATGGTGCCGCTGATGGGCAGTGTCTACACGGCGACGGCGATGGGCGGACTGCCCGGCATTCTCTGGCGGGCCGTGTTGTGCGGCGTCTGCCTGCTGCCGCCGACGCTGCTCATGGGCGCGACGCTTCCGGCGATCGCGCGCTGGGTCGAGACGACGCCGACCGGCGTGTCGTGGCTCGGCTTCCTCTACGGCAGCAACATCGCGGGCTCAGTGTTCGGCTGCCTGCTCGCCGGCTTCTACCTGCTGCGCGTGCACGACATGACGACGACGACCGTCGTCGCGGTGCTGATCAACTTCGCCGTCGCCGGCGTCGGCCTCGCACTGTCGAAGCGGGCGCCGCACCGACCGGCCGTTCATGCTGAAGACGCCGAGCAGGTGGAGGAGCCGCGGGGCGCGAAGATCGTCTACCTGGCGATCGGTCTCTCCGGCCTTTCGGCGCTCGGCGCCGAGGTCGTGTGGACGCGACTGCTGTCGCTGATGCTTGGCGCGTCCGTCTACACCTTCTCGATCATTCTCGCGGTATTCCTGATTGGCCTCGGGTTCGGCAGCAGCGCGGGATCGTTCCTGTCGCGTGGTGCGCGGCCGCGGTTGTCGTTCGCCTGGTGCCAGCTCCTGCTGGCGGCGGGCGTGGCGTGGGCGGCGTTCATGATGGCGAAGTCGCTTCCCTTCTGGCCGATCAACCCGTCGCTGTCGCGCAGTCCGTGGATCACCTTCCAGATGGATCTGATCCGCGCGCTCGTCGCGGTGTTTCCGTCGGCCTTCCTGTGGGGCGCGAGCTTCCCGCTGGCGATCGCGTCCGTCGTCGAACCGGGGCAGGATGCCGGCCGGCTCGTCGGACGCGTGTACGCGGCGAACACGATCGGCGCGATCCTCGGCTCGGTGCTGTTCAGCATCGCCGTCATCCCGATGGTCGGGACGCAGAATGGCGAGCGCCTGCTGATCGCGATCTCGATCGTCGCGGGTGCGGTGATGTTCTGGTCGATCTTCAGCAACGCGGACGAGGAGCCGTCGTCGCGACGCGATGCGCGCGTGCCGACGCGCCTCGGCGCGCCGCAGCTCGCCGGTGTGGGCGTCGCCGGCCTGGCGTCGCTCTTCTTCCTTGCGAACGTGCCGAAGGTGCCGGATGGTCTCGTCGCGTACGGCCGCTTCCTGCCGACGTATACGAGCGAGCCGCGGTATCTGTATGTGGGCGAGGGGATGAACTCGTCGATCGCCGTCTCGGAGGAAGAGAGCGGCGCGCGCAACTTCCACGTCGCCGGCAAGGTCGAGGCATCGAGCCTGCCGCAGGACATGCGTCTTCAGCGCATGCTCGGCCAGATCTCGGCGCTGCTCGTCGACGAGCCGAAGTCCGTGCTCGTCGTCGGCTTCGGCGCGGGCGTGACCGCGGGCTCGTTCGTGACGCATCCGGGGATCAAGCGCATCGTGATCTGCGAGATCGAGCCGCTGATCCCGCAGATGGTGTCGACCTACTTCACGGCGCAGAACTACAACGTCGCGAAGGATCCGCGCGTGCAGATCGTCTACGACGACGCGCGCCACTTCATCCTGACGACGAAGGAGAAGTTCGACGTCATCACCTCGGATCCGATCCATCCCTGGGTGAAGGGTGCGGCGACGCTGTACACGAAGGAGTACTTCGAGCTCGTGAAACAGCACCTCAATCCGGGCGGCGTGGTGACGCAGTGGGTGCCGCTGTACGAGAGCCACCCGGACGTCGTGAAGAGCGAGGTCGCGACCTTCTTCAACGTGTTCTCGGACGGCACGGTGTGGAGCAACGACATCAACGGCCGCGGCTACGACGTGCTCCTCGCCGGCCATTCGTCGCCGAAGACGATCAACCTCGACTCATTGCAGGCGCGCCTCAACGCGCCGGAGAACATTCGCGTCGGGCAGTCGCTCGCCGAGGTCGGGCTCGGCTCGACGTTCTCGCTGATGGCGACGTACGCGGGCCAGGCGCGCGATCTGGCGCCGTGGCTCGTCAACGCCGAGATCAACCGCGACTCGAACCTGCGCCTGCAGTATCTCGCCGGCATGGGGCTGAACAGCTACGAGAACGCGTCGATCTACGACGAGATGCTGCGCTACCGGAAGTTCCCGGAGAATCTCTTCGTCGGCACCGAGGCGTCGAAGGATCTGTTGCGTCAGGCGCTCGGGCCCCGGTGAGCGATCGCGCCGCGGTGTCCGCGGCGACGCGACGGCTGGTGGCGATCACGCACCGGCCGTCGCCGCACATGCAGGACTACGAGCACACCTTCGTCGGCGAGCAGCGGATCGATCTCGCGCTGGCCGAGCGGGAGCACGAAGGGTATAGGGCCGCGCTCGAGGCGTGCGGGTGCGAGGTCACGGTGCTCGACGTGAATCTCGACATGCCCGACAGCGTGTTCGTCGAGGACACCGCGATCGTGCTCGACGAGCTCGCGGTGATGATGTCGCCGGGGGCGGAGTCGCGCCGCGGCGAGCCGGCGGGGATCGAAGCAGAGCTGGCTAGGTATCGCCGGATCGCGCGAGTCGCGCTCCCTGGTACGATGGACGGCGGCGACGTCGTCGTCGCGAGGCGATCGATCTACATCGGCGCGTCGACGCGTACGAACGAGGAAGGGATCGCGCAGCTCCGTGACATCCTTCGCCCGTTCGGCTATTCGGTGACGGCGGTGCCAGTCACCGGCTGCCTGCATCTCAAGACCGCATGCAGCGTCCTGCCGGACGGGCGTTTCCTCGTGAACGCCGACTGGATCGACGTCGCTCCCCTCCCCACTTCGCGCCTGGTCACGGTGCCCGACGACGAGCCGTGGGCCGGCGACGTCCTCGTGATCGGCGATCAGATCATCGTATCCGACGCCTTTCCGCGGACGATGGATCTGCTCGGCGCGATGGGCTGGACGATCCGCCCGGTGAAGGTATCAGAGTTTGCTAAAGCCGAGGGCGGCGTGACCTGCCTCAGCCTCGTTTTTGCGGCGGACCCTTCGGCGGCGGGCGCAGGTTCTTCGGCCGCGTGACCTTCTCGCCGGCCAGGCCGAGCATGATGCCGATCGGCATGTTGAGCGCGGCCATGAGCACGGCGAGGGCGAGCGACAGCAACGTGTACGGGCGGGGCGATCGATAGAGGTTGATCGTCACCGCCGCGATCGCGGCGATGCAGCCGAGCGCGAATCCGACCCGTCCCGCGACGTCCTGCCTGGCCTTGATCGCGGCGTCGCGCTCGGGGTTCGGTGGATTCCTGGGGATGTCCATGGCGATGCTCGACTCCTTACCAGATCCGACCGACGTTGTAGACGCCGCCGACATACAGCGAGTGCGGTTGAGGGCCATGCACAGGTACGATCAGCCCCGCATCGAACGAAAGAAAGTTCCGCACCTGGAGCGTCGGCCCGGCGAGAAGCGAGACGGTCGCCGGAATGCCGCTTGGTCCGCCGGTGCCCGGATAGCCGAAGAGCTCGAGCACCCAGCCGGTGGGTTGATCGCCGAAACCACCACCGAACGAGGCGGTCCAGATCGTCGCGGTCTTCGGGACGTTGCTGCCGTCGCCGCTGCGCGAAGTGATCCCGGCGTTGAGGTCGATCGCGACACCGCCGATCGTGCGACTCGAGATCAGGAGAAGGCTCGCGTCGGTCGTTCCAGTGCCGGTGCCATGCCGCGCGGAGCCGGTGGGAAGCTTGATCGACGGGAAGATCGCGAAGTCGCCGAGCAACGAGGCGCCGTCGAGCAGCCGCACCTTCGCTCCGACACCGGCGTCGCCGAGTCCACCTCCATCTTCGTGATGCGCGGAGGTAGCGAACGCACTGACTTGGACGCGCGGCGCGGCGCCGAACTTGAAGACCGTCGGCGTCGTGAGGAGGTGCGTCTCCGGATAGAAGCTATCGAGCTGAATGCCGGTTTCGATCTCGAGAAATCCGGGCGCGACCGTGTAGGCGTGCGTCGCGACCGTCGGCCGTTCGGGACGAACGGTGCGCGGGTCGCCGGCTACCTGGGCATCGACGCGCGCCGCGAGCGCGACGACGAACGTCGCGCTGGCGACGAGACCTCGGGCCGCGCTCAGCGCGTCCCCCAACCGCCGCCCTGCGCCTCGAACGCGCCGACGTCCTCGAAGTACTTCCGCGCCATCGCCGGCGACGCCGGGTTCGTGTAGACCTCCGCGACCGGATGGTCGACGACGCCGGCGATGATGTCGGCGACGTCTTCGACGTCCTGCACCTGCGGGCCGGAATAGATCGGCGTGTCCGGCGGGGAGCCGAGCGCGTTGCGGCCGAACTCCGTCGCGACCATGCCAGGCATCACGAGCGTGACGTGGATGTCCGGGAACTTCGCGCGCAGATCGACGCGAAGGTTCGCCGTGAGCGCGTTCAGCGCGTGCTTCGCGGCGTTGTACGCCGAGCGATGCGTGGCCATCGGCACGCGACCGAGGAACGACGACACGTTGATGATCTGGCCATGTCCCTTGGTCATGAAGTGCGCGGCGGCGATCTGCATGCCGTAAAGCGCCGACTTCACGTTGACGCTCATCATCTCGTCGACGTCGCGGTCGGTGAGCTCGAGAACGTTCCGGGTGATCCCGCGGCCGGCGTTGTTGATCCAGACGTCGTAGCCGCCGAAGGCGTCGATCGCCTTCTGACTGAGCTGCTCCATGTCGGCGCGGCTCGTGACGTCGGTGACGACGGCGAGGGCGCGAGAGGCGCCACGCGTTTCCACGTCGAGCGCGACCGCATCGAGGGGCTCCTTTCGGCGCGCGGCGAGTACAAGATTGTGTCCGTCGGTCGCCAATCGGCGCGCGACGGCGGCGCCGATTCCAGCGCTCGCTCCGGTGATGACGATCGTCTTTCTGGCCATTCGTGGAAGCTAATATCGGCCAGGTAAGCGTTCTGTCGAGAGCGTTGCGCGGGGATCGACAATCCCCGGCCGTCGGCCGAAGTTTCAGCGAGCCGTTTCGGCCCCCTTACAGGATTCTCGAACATGCATCTGTCCGTCTCGCACCGCGGCCGCGTGGTGCTTGCACTTTCTTTGACCGCTGCCGCCGCGACCGCCGCGGGCGCGCAGGATCGTCTCAAGTCCATGCCCGGGTACGAACAGTACGCCCGGATGGCGCCGCAGTACGGGCAGGTCGCCCAGGGATTGTCGCGCGGGTTCGGCCGTCCCATCGGCACCTGGTCTCCTGACGGTAAGACCGTCGACTACTTCAACGGCGGGAAGCAGTTCCGCTACGACGTCGCGACGAAGAAGATCGGCGACGTACCGGCGACGCCGCAGCAGCAGGTTCAGGGCGGACGCGGCCGTGCGGGCGGCATGCAGCCGGAGCGCGGACGCCAGTTCGCCTCGGCGATCGCGCCGGTCGGAAACCACTCGGCGATCTACCGCGATCGCAACGTGTGGATCGCCGACTCGACGGGTGCGAATGCGGTGCAGATCACGACCGACGGCAGCGAGAAGTCGCGCATCAAGTACGGCACGGCGAGCTGGGTGTACGGCGAGGAGCTGTCGCAGCGGACGGCGATGTGGTGGTCGCAGGACGGCAAGAAGCTCGCGTTCTATCGCTTCGACGAGAGCAAGGTGCCGGACTTCTATCTGGCGATGAACCTGACGCACGTGCAGGACTCGCTCGACGTCGAGGCGTATCCGAAGCCGGGCGTGCCGAATCCGGTCGTCGATCTGTACGTCTACGACGTCGACACGAAGAAGACGACGCGCATCGACGTCCGCGACGGCAAGCCGTTCGCGAACGAGACGCTCGGCTACTACGTGTATGCGGTGGACTGGGCCGCCGACGGCGAGCTGTACTTCCTGCGCACGAACCGCCGCCAGAACACCCTCGAGATGGCCGCGTGCGCGCCGGCGTCCGGCGCGTGCCGCGTCGTGCTGCACGAGGAATGGCTGAGCGGCTGGATCGACACCGATCCGGCGCCGCAGGTCACCTGGCTGAAGGACGGCAACCGGTTCATCTGGGAATCGGACCGCACGGGTTTCAAGAACTATTATCTGTACGACTTCAAGGCCGGGAAGCTGCTCAACCCGATCTCGCGCGTCGGCGCCGAGGTGTCGGGAATCGTGCGGGTCGATGAGCCGAAGAACACGCTCTGGTTCATGGCGCGTACCGGCGGCAATTACATGAAGTACCAGCTCCACCGCGCGAAGCTCGACGGGACGGAGTCGCGGCTCCTCACCGATACCGCGTTCATGCACACCGTGTCCGTCTCGCCGGACGGCAAGTACTTCGTCGACGTCGCCGAGGCGCACGACAAGGCGCCGGTGACGCGTCTCATCGATGCGAACGGCAAGATCGTCTCCGAGCTCGGCACGACGGACCTGTCGCGCTTCGATGCGGCCGGTCTCAAGAAGGTCGAGATGTACGAGTACAAGACGAGCGACGGGAAAGCGACCCTCCACGGGACGATCCACTTCCCCTCGAACTTCGACCCGTCGAAGAAGTATCCGGTGCTCGTGAGTGTCTACGGCGGCCCGGGCGTCGGCAACGCGACGAGCGAGCGCTTCACCGTTCCGACGCCGCTCACCGAGTTCGGCTTCATCGTGCTGAACGTCGAGGCGCGCACGAATCCGGGAATGGGGCGCAAGTATCTCGACGCCGTGTACCTCAAGCTCGGCCAGACGGAGATCGACGACATGGCCGACGGCGTGAAGGCGCTGTTCAACCGCCCGTATATCGACAGCAAGCGCGTCGGCATCTTCGGCACGTCGTACGGCGGGTATACGTCCGTGATGGAGCTGCTCCGCTATCCCGACGTCTTCGCGGCCGCGTCGTCGTCGTCGCCGCCGACGGATTGGCGGAACTACGACACGATCTACACCGAGCGGTACATGTGGATTCCGCAGGAGAACGCCGAAGGGTACCAGAAGGGATCGGCGATGTCGTACATCAACAACCTGCGTGGCCGCCTGATGCTCTACTTCGGCACCGCCGACAACAACGTGCATCCGTCGAACATGATGCAGCTCATCGCGGCGCTCCAGGCAGCTGGAAAGAGCTTCGACGTGCAGGTGGGGCCGGACCAGGGGCACTCGGGGCTGAACATGCAGCGCATGATGGAGTTCTTCATCGAGAACCTGGTGGTTAGCCCCACAGGACCAAAAGCGTAGACTGCCGGAACTGCAGTAAACTTCAGTAACTACCGGGTCGCGGGTGGCGGGTTGCGGGGCGCGGGAATGATGGGCGGGGGGGCGCTGCTGGTGTGGGTGGTGAACACCGCGCTGATGCCCCCCGCCCCGGGGGCCCCCGCCCCGGCCCGGCGGGTGTGGACGGGGTGGGTGTTGGGGGCTGGCCCCACGGCTGGGGACCTGCTCGCCACGGAGATCCGCGCCCTTGTCGAG
>CBHWBX010000085.1:0-11796 GCA_966111935.1 uncultured Gemmatimonadaceae bacterium | reverse complement strand
CGTTCATGGACTGCGCCGGGGACTATCACGTCGGCACGTGCGAGGAGCGACTCGGGAAGGCGCTCACCGGACGCCGCGATCAGGTCTTCCTGATGACGAAGGTCTGCACGCACGGGCGCGACGCGAAGGTCGCGATGCGGCAGCTCGAGCAGTCATTGCGGCGGATGAAGACCGACTATCTGGATCTATGGCAGGTGCACGAGGTGGCGTACTACAACGATCCGGAGCGCCACTTCATGAAGGGCGGCGTGATCGAAGCCCTGGACAAGGCGAAGCAGCAAGGAAAGGTGCGCTTCGTCGGCTTCACCGGACATAAGGATCCGGCGCTTCATCTGCGGATGCTCTCGTACGACTATCCGTTCGACACCGTGCAGATGCCGCTCAATCCGTTCGACGCGACGTTTCGCAGCTTCGAGCAGCAGGTACTGCCCGAGCTGCAGCGGCGCGGCATCGGAGCGATCGGGATGAAGAGCATGGGCGGCGAAGGCCAGATGGTGAAGAAGAGAGTCGTGACCGCGCAGGAAGCGCTGTCGTACGCGATGAGCCTTCCCGTCGCGACGACGGTGAGCGGCATCGACTCGATGCGCGTGCTGCGGCAGAACCTCGGCGTAGCGCGCGGCTTCAAACCGCTCGACACGAAGGCGATGGCCACGCTGCGCGCGCGCGTCGCCGAGGAGGCGTCGGACGGTCGCTTCGAGCTGTACAAGACGACGGCGAAGCACGAGGGACCGGAGGGAAGGAATCAGCACGGCTTCCCGCCGCCGGAGGAAGACGAGACCTGAGCGCGTCACCGCGACGCGACGGGGATCGTCTCAAAAGGTGGACGCCCTCAGGTGAGCGCGATCACAAACTCGCCGGAATCCACCAGATCGCAGAGCCCGCATAAGTCGAAATACACCAACGTTTTGCATTATTAATGCAGGCGGGCGTTCGTCCATTGGACCAAGGGGCACGCCCGCTGCTTTTACTCCGGTCAGCCACGATCGCACTGTACGCGATCGGCTCTCTCAGGAGTGATGATGAACATGCAACGTTGGATTCTGCGTTCCCTTCCCGTCGCGACCGCGTTCGGCGCGGCCACCGCTTCCCTTGCCGGCGCGCAGTCGCTGCTCATCGGCCAGCCGCGCGTGATGGACGCGCAGCAGTATGGCTCGGAGCTCTTCGAGTGGTCGGGACAGGTCGACCGCGAAGTGCAGGTCGTGATGCGCGGCAACAATCTCTGGACGAACAACATCGGCCAGACCGAGCGGCCGCGTGCGCGTGCGCGCTCGTTCAGCCGCCTGCCGAACCAGGATGGTGACGTGACGGTGCGCGTGCTCGACGGACGCGGCAACGTCGACGTGATCCAGCAGCCGTCGCGCTCGAACAACTACACGACGATCGTGCGCATCACCGATCCGCGCGCCGGCTCGGGCAACTATCGCCTGGCGGCGTACTGGCAGGGGTACTCGAACGGCGACGTCTATGGGAACAACCGCGGCAACGGCCGCGCACGGGGGCGCGACGTCTATCGCAACCGCGATCGTGATCGCGACGACCGGAACGAAGATCGCAACGATCGCTACGATCGGAACGGCGGCTACAACAATGGCGGCTACAACAATGGCCGCTACAACAACCGCGAAGTGCTGCACTGGTCGGGCAACGTCGACGGCGAGCTCGAGATCCGCATTCAGAACGGACGCGTCAGCTATCGCAACCTGAGCGGCCAGCAGCCGACGGGCATCAGCGCGAACCCGGGCTCGATGGACATGCGCGACGCGAACAATCTGTCGATCGTGCAGAACCAGGGACGCGGCTCGGTGACGGTGATCCAGCAGCCGTCGCAGTTCAACGGCTACGCGACGGTGCTGCGCGTGCGCGATCCGCAGGGCGGGTACGGCTACTACGATTTCAGCCTGATCCGTCAGCAGTAAGCAGCAGACCCTCCGTGTAGGACCTTAGGGGCGGTTGGGTGGACGGGTCGACGGCGGGCGTTCTAGATTTGCACGACACCTCTGGGACGCCCGCATGTCGTATTTGCTTCGCGTTCGTCGCGCCGTGCTTCTGGCGACTCTCGCCGCGCCCGCGCTCGGCCGCGCCCTGCCGGCGCAGAGCTTCCCGACCCGACTGAGCGACAGCGTATTCTGGAAGCTCGTCACCGACTGCTCGGAGAGCGGCGGGTACTTCCAGTCCGACAACTTCGTCTCGAACGAGACGACGTTTCAGTGGGTGATCCCCGAGCTTCAGCGCGCCGCGCGCCCGGGCGGCGTCTACCTCGGCGTCGGTCCCGATCAGAACTTTCCGTACATTCTCGCGCTCCGGCCGAAGGTCGCATTCATCTTCGACATTCGCCGGCAGAACGTGCTGACGCATCTGATGTACAAGGCGGTGATCGAGCAGTCGTCGGACCGCGCCGACTTCGTCGCGCGTCTCTTCGCGCGACAGCGGCCGGCCGGGCTGGACACTGCGTCATCGCCCGATGCGATTCTGATCGCATTCCAGGCCGTCGCGCCCGACACGATCGCCGCGCGCAGGGAGCTGGCGTCGATCGTCGACCGGTTGATGAAGACGCACCGGTTCGATCTGTCGGCGGAAGACACGGCGGCGATCGCGTACGTCTATCGCGCGTTCGTGTCGTACGGCCCCGACATCACCTACGACTCGAACCAGCGCCTCGGCCGCTTCGGCCGCGGGCGCATGCCGAGCTACGCGCAGCTCCAGCTGCTCTCGGACAGCGCGGGAACGAAGCGCGGCTATCTCTCGACCGAAGCCGCGTTCCGCACGCTGAAGGAGTACGAGACGAACAACCTGATCGTTCCGATCGTCGGCGACTTCGCGGGCCCGAAAGCGATCCGCGCCGTCGGCACGTATCTGCGCGACAACCACGCGACGGTGTCGGCGTTCTACCTGTCGAACGTCGAACAGTATCTGTTCAACCAGAGCGACGACTGGAAGAAGTTCTTCGCGAACGTCGGCACCCTGCCGCTCGACGCGTCGAGCACGTTCATCCGCTCCTCGTTCATGGGCGGTCCCCGCACCGCCCAATCGACCGCATCACTGATGCGCTCGCAACAACTGTTGGCGTCGATGGTCGATCAGGTGCGGCTGTTCAACGAGGGGAAGATCACGTTTTACGGGGACGTGATCGCGACGTCGCGGTAGCGCGACGCCCGATCCCGCAGAGCCTAGAACTTCTTGTCGGCAGCGAGCACCGACTCGAGCAGAACATTGGCGCCGTTCTCGATGTCCTGCGGCGTCGAGTATTCCTTCGGCGAATGCGAGATGCCGCCGATCGACGGGATGAAGATCATGCCCATCGGGCCGACCTGGGCCATCGCCTGGGCGTCGTGGCCGGCGCCGCTGGGGAGGACGCGACTCGTGAGATGCAGTGTCTTCGCCGAGTCGGCGATGATCGTGCGAACGCGCGGGTCGCTGGGGGCTGGGACGTTCACGTGGATCTCGGAGAACTCGAACGTCGTCCCGTTCTGCGCGCCGATCTTCTTCGCTTCCTCCTGGATGCGCTTGAAGAGCATGTCGATCTTCGGCTGATCGAGGTCGCGCAGCTCGAGTGACGCGACGACGCGGCCGGGGATGACGTTCGTCGCGCCGGGGAACGGCTGAAGGCGACCGACGGTGCCGACCTGGCGGCCGGGGACGCTGCGCACGACGCGATTCACCATGTCGACGTAGCGCGCGGCGGCGAGGAGCGCATCGTGGCGGTCGGCCATCGCCGTGGTGCCGGCGTGGTTCTGCATGCCGGTGATCGTCACGTCCCACTGCTTGATGCCGACGATGCCTTCGACGACGCCGATGTTCGTCTTCGTCTGCTCGAGCGTCCCGCCCTGCTCGATGTGCAGCTCGAGGTAGCAGGCGATGTCGCCCTTGCGACGGCGCACCTGATCGAGCTTCGACGGGTCGCCGCCGATGAACGCGATCCCCTGCTCGATCGTCTTGCCGCTGTTCGTGGTGTTGCGCAGCTCCGACGCCTCGAGCTGGCCGCTCACGGCGCGGCTGCCGATCAACCCACCTTCCTCGTTCTGCCAGCAGACGACTTCGAGCGGATGGCGCGTCGTGATCCCCTGCTCGGCGAACGTCTGCGCGATCTCGATCGCCGCGAGCGTTCCGACGTCGCCGTCGTAGTTGCCGCCGCCTGGAACGGAGTCGATGTGCGAGCCGAAGAGCAGCGGCTTGAGGCTCGGGTCTGAGCCGGCCCGCCGTCCGATGATGTTGCCGGCGAAGTCGATCTGCGGGTCGAGCTTCGCGGCGCGCATCCACTCGATCACGACGGCGCGACCCTGTTTGTCGAAGTCGCTGTAGGCGACGCGGGAGACGCCGCCCTGCGGGTTCTTGCCGAACTCCGCGAGCGCGGTCAGGTGCGCCTGGATGCGCGCGCCGTTCACACGAACGTCGGCGAAGCGGCCGAGGCGCGGAGGAAGCATCGAGGCGGCCATGCCGCCGAGGAGGACGGATCCGAATTCACGTCGATTCATCCGCACCAAGCTATAGAGATGTCCGAGCTTCGTCAGGACGCTTGGCGGCTCGGACCATGCACGGGAAATTGGGTGTATACAAACCCATCCCACCGCGCCATCCCATGTCGCTCAAGCCGAATCTCCTTCATTCTCCGACGACTGAATTGACGCTCGAGCAGGGTGTTCGCCGCTTCGAGCATGAGCCGTACTACCTCCCGACCGGGGACGAGGTCGGGGTGTTCTCGGCCTGTCACGAGCGTGGACTCGCCGTGATGCTCAAGGGACCGACCGGCTGCGGCAAGACGCGCTTCATCGAGCACATGGCGTGGAAGCTCGGCCGCCCGCTCGTGACGATCGCCTGCCATGACGATCTGTCGGCGAGCGATCTCACGGGGCGATTCATCATCCGCGGCGAAGAGACGGTGTGGGTCGACGGACCGCTGACGACGGCGGCGCGGCTCGGAGCGATCTGCTATCTCGACGAAGTCGTCGAAGCGCGACAGGACACGGTCGTCGTCATCCATCCGCTCACCGACGACCGGCGCATCCTGCCGATCGAGAAGACCGGGGAGCTCGTCGAAGCCGCACCGGGCTTTCAACTCGTGATCTCGTACAACCCGGGCTATCAGCACGCGATCAAGGATCTCAAGCCGAGCACGCGGCAGCGGTTCGTCGCGCTCGAGTTCGAGTTTCCGGCGGCGGCGGCGGAAGCGGAGATCGTGCAGCACGAAAGCGGCGTGAAGAAGCAGACGGCCCAGGCGCTCGTCGAGCTCGCGCGGCGGGTGCGACGGCTCAAGGAGCAGGGACTCGCCGAGGGACCGGGGACGCGCGTGCTCGTCTCCACCGGCCGATTGATCGCCAGCGGGATCGACGCCGAGCAGGCGTGCCGGTCGGCGTTGATCGGCCCGCTCACCGACGATCCGGATCTGCTCGCCGCGATCGCCGACCTCGTCGCCGCGACACTCTGATGAAGCCGTGGTTCGGCGCGCGACGGCTGCTCCTCAAATCGCGATACGCGGCCGAGTCGGCGCGCGATCGCATGCGGAGCGCGCTGCGTATCGGACCGGAGACGATTCCGCTCGAGACAGTGCAGCGGCGACTCGAGATCGTCCTCGCCGCGGTCTACGGGCGACAGATTCCGATCGAGCCGATCGAGACGAACGTGTGGACGCGCGAGCGCGTGCGACAGTTCGCGAAGGGCGACATCCGCGGCGCGGAAGCGACGCCCGGGATCGACGGACAGAAGATCTATCTGCCGCCAGAGCTGCGCACATCGGGCAACGAGAAGCGCGCCCTGGCGCGATATCGTCTGTTCGCGATGGAGCAGGCGGAGCGCATCACGCGCGGCACGGCGACACACGCCCCGCTGACCGATCCGCTCGAGCGCGATCTCTACTTTCTGCGCGAGGGCGCGGCCGTCGATGCGGAGATCGCGCGCAAGCATCCGGGACTCGCCGACGCATTGGCGCGCGAGCGGCGCGCGGTGCTCGCGTGCCGGCCGAAGGTGGACGAGCTCACCCCGGCCGAGCGCGACGTCGAGACGATGGTGCGCGATGCCCTCGAAGGCCGCCTCCCCGCGGAGGGCGGCGATCCCGCCGACTCGCTCCGATGGGCGCGCGAGAACGCACAGCGCATCCGCGCGCGGGGCGCTCGCTATCGCGGACTTCCGCCGGCGGCGCACTGGGGCATCGTTCGCGATGCTGAAGGTGCGCTGAAGGACGCGCCCGATGAGTCGAAGCGATGGATTCGCGGCAGCTTCGATCGGAACGAGGGCGCGGAGCAAGGCGGACAGGCCACGCACATCGGCGAGGCGGGCCAGCGTCCGATCGAACAGGAGGATCACGCCAACGACGGCGACCGCGCGGAGCCGGATGGCGAGGCGGCGATCACGCAGGTGCAGACGCGCGATCCAATGCTCGAGATCGGAGACGGGGGCGTCGCGTCGGGACGCGCGGTGAGCGACCTGCTTCAACCCGACGAGCTCCTGCCGCCCGCGGTCCTCTACGACGAGTGGGACTCGTATCACGGCATGTATCTGAAGAAGCACACGTCGGTGCGACTCTCCGAGCCGACGCTCGGCGATCCGCTCTGGGCGTCGACGACGCTGCGCGAGCATGGCGCGACGGTGCGACAGATTCGCCAACAGTTCGAGCGATTGCGCGCGCGGCGCACGCTGCTCTCACGACAGCGCGCCGGCGACGACCTCGACATCGCCGCGGTGATCGATGCGATGGTCGACCGCCGGCTCGGCGAGTCGCCGGATGATCGCCTGTATCTCGACGCACGCCCGGCGCGGCGCGGGCTGGCGATCGCGATCGTCGTCGACACGAGCGGCTCGACGGAGCAGCGTGTGACCGACGAGTGGCGCATCGTCGATCTCGAGAAGATCGCACTCCTGCTCGCGACCGAAGCGCTCGACGCGCTCGGCGATCTCTACGCGGTCTACGCGTTCGCCGGGAAGAGCGCCGCGAATGTGAAGGTCGACGTGATCAAGGAGTTCGGCGAACGCAGCGGCGACGCGGTCCACCGCCGCATCGCGTCATTGACGCCGGGCGGCTTCACGCGGATGGGCGCGGCGATCCGTCACGCGACGACACAGCTCGCGCGACAGTCGGCGGGGCACCGGCTGCTGCTCCTGCTGTCCGACGGCCGGCCGAACGACATCGACATCTATCAGGGCCCGTACGGCGTCGAGGATTCGCGCCAGGCCATCTTCGAGGCGCGCGCATCGGGGGTGTTCCCGTTCTGCATCACGATCGATCGCGACGCGTCGGAGTATCTGCCGAGGATCTTCGGGCAGGCGGGGCACACGATCTTGCAAAGACCGCAGCAGTTGCCGACGGCGCTGCTGGCGGTGGTTAGAAAACTCGTTGGGCGTGGGTGAGCGGGCTGGCGACGCGGGACCGTAATCGCTGGTCGCTCGGGGGATCGGTGGTGGTGGGGTTAGGGGGTGGGGGTTAGGGGTCAGGGAGGTCTGAGGTCTTAGGTCCTGGGCCCTTCTCGTTCCCCACTCCCCGTTCCTCGTTCCCCGGATCAGCCGGGCACCTTTCCGACCGTTTTGAGAATGAACTTCGGAATCATCCCGCGTGCGACGTAGTCCTCGAACACCGCATCCGGCAGGGCGCCGACGCGTTTGATTCGTTTGCGGCAGGTGCGGCGGCCGCAGTTGCAGCGCATCGTCCAGATGTCGTCGTCGCCGAGCGTCGTCGAGTAGTCGAAGAGGAGCTCGTCGCCGGGAGCGATCGGGGTGGCGGCGACGAGGTAGAGGCGGTGGCGGCGCTTGTGGACGGCGACGTTCGGCTCGCAAGAGTGGTTGACGAAGCGCGCCGGGCTGTCGCCGGGGTCGAGATAGGTCTCGGGACCGTAGCGATAGCAGTTGTCGGCGAAGGTGCCGCCGCGATCCCAGAGAAGATCCGCGGAAACGACGCGTCCGGCGACGTGCATGATCGTCTGGCCGCGACGGTAGGCGCGCGCGGCGAAGAGTCCGCGGCCATTCCGTGCTTTTTTCACGACGACGCTCGACAAGCCTGCTGTTCCTCCCAGGGAGACGGGAGGAACTTAGCGAATGCACCGCTACGCGCGCGTCGGTCGGGCGAACAGGCGATACAGATAGCGCAGCGACGGGATCAGAATCAGCGCGCCGATCGCGAGGCCGATGAGGAGGAGCACGAGCGTCACGCGCGGCGCCGCGGCATCGTCGATCGTCAACGTATTCGGCACCACGTACGGATACTGCGACAGCGCCCAGCCCCAGAGGATGAACGTCACCTGGGCCGCCGCGGCGATGCGTGCCGCGTGATAGCTGCGTCGCCAGAGCGCGGCAATGGCGGCGACCGCGGCAATGGCTGTGACGATGTGCAGCGGGATTGCCCACGCGGCACCGCTGACGCCAGTGGCGACCGACGGCGCCGCGCGATGGCCGACGACGAGCGACAGCGCGGCGAGCACGAAGACGGTCACCGCGGCAGCGAGCGCACGGCGACGGAAATCCTCGCGAAGCCCCTCGTCGCTCGTGCCGTACGCGAGATAGACCGCGGCGAGAAAAGCGAACAGCGCGAGCGCCATCAGACCGACGATGACCGGAAAGGCGGCGAGCCAGGGGGCGACGAAGACCTGCCCGAACGTCGCGCCTCCGCTCTGGAGCGCGCGCGCCGCGGCGCCGACGTCACCACTCACCAGGGCGCCGATCGCCATGCCGAGCACGATCGGCGTCACCACGCTCGCGATCGCGAACGTCAAACCCCATCGCCGCCGCTGCCGCGCGCTGCGGCTGCCGTAGCTGCGGAACACGAACGCCGACCCGCGCAGCACGATGCCGACGAGCATGATCGTCAGCGGAATGTGCAGCACGATCGCAAGCGCCTGGAACGCGCTGGGGAAGGCGGTGAACAGGAGCACGACGACGAGGATCAGCCAGACGTGGTTCGCCTCCCAGATCGGCGCGAGCGACGTCGCGATGTGGTCGCGCTGCGCCTCGCGCCGCGGGCCGGAGGCGAGCAGGTCCCACACACCGCCGCCGAAGTCGGCGCCGCCGAGCAGCGCGTACGCGTTGAGCGCGACGACCATGATTCCGGCGACGATCTCGGGCATGCCGATCGAGGCGAAGAAGCTGGTCATGCGACCACCTCGGCGGTTTCGCGCACGATCGATCGCACGACGAGAATCACGACGGCGGAAAGGCCGAGATAGAGCAGCGTGAAGAGCGTCATCGGCACGACGAGGCCGGTCATCGGCGTGACCGCGTCGGCGGTGCGCACGACGCCGGTGACGACCCACGGCTGCCGTCCGATCTCGGTAACCGCCCACCCAGCCTCGGTGGCGAGAAAGCCGAACGGTGCGACGATCGCGAGCGCGCGCAGGAGCAGGCGATGCTCGGCGAGCGCGTCGGGGCGCCGAAATAGTATCAATATGGCCCAAATTGCAACGACGGCCATCGCCGTCCCGAGACCGACCATCAGCTGAAAGGCGACGTGCACCGGAGCGACCGGCGGCCAGTACTCCGGGGCGAACTGCTCGAGGCCGATGACCTTCGCGCCGGGATCGTGGAAGGCGAGGAGCGACAGGCCGTACGGGATCTCGATCGCGTAGCGGGTGACGCGCGCCTCTTCGTCGGGCCAGCCGCCGATGCGGAGCGGCGCACCCCGTTCGGTCTTGAAGTCGCCCTCGAGCGCGGCCAGCTTCACCGGCTGCCAGCGCGCCACCGAGCGCGCCGCCTGATCACCGGAGATCGGCTGGAGGATCGCGGCGGGTGCGCCGACGGCGAGCGCGAGGACGAGCGCGTTGCGATGGAAGTGAAAGCTCGACAGCCGCGCCCGACCATGCTGTCGCAGCAGCAGCGCGGCGTGAATGCCGGCGACGGCGAGCCCCGTCGATGCGTACGCCGCGATGAGCATGTGGATCGCCTGATGCAGCGTCGAGGGATTGAGCATGCCGGCGATCGGATCGACCGACGTGATGATCCCATTCTCGAGCGTGAAGCCAGTGGGCGTGTTCATCCACGCGTTGACCATCACGACGAACACGGCCGATGCCGCACCGCTCGCGGCGACGATCACACCGGCGACGAGATGTGCGCGCGGGGGGATCTTCTCCCAACCGTAAAGGTACACTCCGAGGAAGATGGCCTCGGTGAAGAACGCGAAGCCCTCGAGCGAGAATGGAATCCCGACGATCGGCCCGGCGAACTTCATGAAGTGCGGCCAGAGGAGCCCGAGCTCGAACGAGAGCACGGTGCCGGAGACCGCGCCGACGGCGAAGAGCACCGCGGTCCCTTTCGCCCATCGTTTGGCGAGCTGGAGGAACGCGGGATCGCCCGTCTTCCGCCAGCGCCATTCGGCGAGGACCATGAGCAACGGCATGGCGATTCCGATCTCGGCGAAGATGATGTGAAAGCCGAGGGACAGCGCCATCTGCGTACGAGCGGCGAACAGGTCGGACATTCGTGATCCGAAAGAGTCGACGGTGGACCGCTCTCTTAACTTACATCACATGAAGTTTGCGTTTGACGATTTCAGCGATTCCGACGATTTCGACCTCGACCGGGACTTTCCACTCGGCGACGGCACGGCGGACATGACCGGTACGGTCGTCTGCCCGTATTGCGGCGAGACGAACGAGGTCGCGCTCGATCCGGGGAGCGGCTCGATGCAGGACTACGTCGAGGACTGCCAGGTGTGCTGTCAGCCGTGGCGGGTGTCGGTGCATTACGAGCCCGACGGTTCCGCGGTGGTGATCGCGTCGGCGCTCGACCCGTAGTCCTGTAGATTACCTACAGGACGATGTCGCCACCGGGGTCGCGCTTGCGGCTGGCCCGGCTTCCCTTCTCGACCTGGGCCTTCGAGGCGTCGAGCGCCTGCTGCGTCGCCTGGGGGTCGAGCTCGATCGTCACGCGCAGGATCTGACCGCCGCGCGCGCCCTTGGGGAGCAGCGCGGCGGGGAGCGAGATCATCTTGCCGTCGGGCAGCTCGATCGACGCGGTGCCTTCCTCGATCAGATCGATCACCCACTGTTGTGCGCTCACGACATCGCCCCCGTGAAAAGGGTCACGTGCACTTCGACGCGCGACGGTCGGAGTGGTCCGACATGCTCTTGCGGCCGCGCGCGACGCTCACCGCATAGCCACCGCCCGGCGTCCCCGGGCTCGTGATCTCGATCGTTCCATTCTCGTCGGTGCGGTACCAGGGCACCCCCGCGGCACGATAGATCGTCTTCGCCTGGGTGTGCATGTGCCCGTAGCCGTTCACCGCGCCGACCGACACCGTCGCGAGCGACGGCTGCGTCGCCGCGAGATAGCGCGGGCTCACGCCGTTGCAGCTGCCGTGGTGATCGGCCTTCAGCACATCGACGCGCATCCCCGGCTTCACGTCATACCGCGCGCGATCGATGAACCAGTCGATCGCATCGCGCTCGGCGTCGCCGGCGATCCACATCGAGAAGGATGCCGAGTCCGGGCCGACGAGCTTCACGGGGACGGAGCGATCGTTCGGGTTGCGCGAGCTCGGCATCGGACGCATGACGTCGAGCTTCGCGCCGCCGCGCAGCGTGATGGTGCAGATCGGCGTGGCGTTCGCGCACGGGTCGTCGGTGTCGCGATAGATCATCTCGTTGCGCAGAACGCGCGCATTCACCGAGTCGCGCAGCGCCCGCAGGTTCGACGCGGTGTACGGATCCTGGTTCTCGAAGAAGAAGCGGACTTTGATGTGCCGCTTCGACTCGAACAGCGCGCGCAGTCCGACGAGATGATCGGCGTGCTGGTGAGTGAGGATCACGACGTCGAAGGTCGAGTCGTTGTTATTCAGCGAATAGAGGATGTAACCGAGCAGCGAAGACTCGGGGCCTCCGT
>CBHWBX010000084.1:0-11861 GCA_966111935.1 uncultured Gemmatimonadaceae bacterium | reverse complement strand
TCGAGTTGCGCGGCAGCCCGGTGTTGCCGCCGAACTGGAGATTCGCGACGCCCGCCGTGCCGTCCGGGAAGCCGGAGTTCACGCGCACGGTCGCCGACGGGAGCTCGATGTACGGATCGCCCTCGCTCACGCTCGACTGCACCGCGAAGCTCGTCGCGTTGAGGAAGTTGTCGAAGAAATAGCTCGAGTGCTTCGCCTGAAGGGTGCCGCCGTACGAGCGCGTCTGCCCGCCGTGCACCGGAACGGCGGTCGTCGACAGGTTCGTCGCGTCCTGACCGTTCCAGCGGCCGCTGACGGTGACGTTGTACGTGTGCCCGCCGCTCGGCGCGAAATCGAGCGACGTCAGGAACGAACCGTTCTGCGTCAGCTTCTGGCTCGGGATCGCGCCCGTCGACACGGGGATGCCGTAGGTGTTCAGCAGGTCGAGCAGGCGCACGACGGAATCCGACGACACGCCGACGCGCTCGAAGGCGAGCGGATCGGTGTTGAGCAGATCCTGCAGATTGCTCGCGCGACGTCCGAGCTGCCACGAGAACGCGTAGAACGCGCGGTCGTAGGTGATCGGGCCCGAGGCATTGCCGCTCAGCTGCAGGTTCGAGAAGCGCTGGCCGAGCTGCCGTCCGATCGCATCGGTGTACTGCAGCGTGGGTGCGTCGACCGTCTGGTGCAGCGTCCGCACCTTGTAGTTGCTGCCGCTCGTCGTGCGCAGCGAGATCTGTCCACCGGAGAAACCGCCGCGCGACGGATCGAAGCTCGACGTCGTGACGCGCGTCTGGGTCGTCGCGTCGCGCGGCAGATCGGTGCCGGAGAAGTTCAGCCCGTTGAGCGTGATGTTGTTCTGATCGGCGCCGAGTCCGAGCACCGAAAAGCCCGACGCGCCGCCATCGGCGCCGGGGATCAGCGTGATGCCGGGGAGCGTCGCCGCCATCGCCGACAGGTCGCCGAGCGCGTCGATCGGGACGTTGTTCGGATTGATCCCCTGCTCGCGGCTGCCGGCGTCGAGCTGGTTGCCGTTGCGATCGGGGCGCTCGCGGCCCGCCGTGATCTGCATCGCCGAGAGCGTGACGGCGGTCTTCTGCATCGTCGCGTCGGCGACAAGGATGTCTTCGTCGACCTCGCGTTTCACCTCGAAGCGATTCGGCGAGAAGCCGATCGCCGTGTACGCCATGAGGTAGTCGCCCCCGCCGCCGGCGAAGATGATCGAGAAGCGGCCGTCCTTGTTCGTCTTCGCCGTGCGCGACGTGTTGTTGACGAGTGACGTCGCCGTCACGGTGACGTTCTCGAGGGGCTTCTTGTCCGGGCCGACCACTCGGCCGCGGATGATGTCGTTGTCACCCTGCGCGTGCAGCGGTGCGCCGAGCGGCGCGAGCACGGCGAGCAGGACGAGAAACAAACGGAGTATGCGGCGCGGGGACACGTAATCCTCGGTGTACGATGCGTGGGAAGCGTTGAGCATTCTCTCTACGCATGGACATCGGACACGGTTGTGTCATTCCCCGTTCGGCCGCGCTCCGTAAAGCTTCCTTTGTGTTTTTCCTTGGGAGACGATCTAGGATCGGCCGGTCTTCGATTTGAAATCCGTGATGAACGCGTTCGCGTCGCTCTCGCTGAAACGGCTTTCCTTCGAGTCGGCGCGCTCGTGGCGGTCGCGCTCGAAATAGTGCGTGCGCTTGCCGTTCCGATCGTAGAAGACCAGCAGCCCATCCTCGTACCGGACATCCGAAATGTCCGACAGCGGGACGTGCATCTCATGATCGAGCGCGCCGGCCACGCTCGACTTCACGATCCGCTCGATGCTCGCGCCAAGGCCCGAGCCGGAGACGCTCGACGTATCCGTCGCCTTGCGAATCTGCGCGCGGGTCGACGCACCGAAACCGGCGACGAGCGAATCGCCGACGAGCGCGAGCTCGAGCGCGCTGTCCGTCGTCGCGATGCGAAGGTCGCCCGGGCCGAGCCCCTGCGAGGTGTCTCGCCGAGCAAGCGTGGCGTTGTTGGCGTCGATGCGGACGGTGTGGGTGTCCTTGCACGCCGCCAGCACGAGAGCAAACGCGCCGGCGACGAGGGCGAGACCTTGGCGATGTGTGCGCATGCCTTATCTACGGCTTGCGTACTCCGCCTGTTTCAGCTCGAGGTAGAGCGTCCCCACGGGGAGCTTGGACTTCAGCTTCAGGAGTGTCCGGTTGCTGTCCGCCGAGAACCAGACCTCGGCCTGGCCGTTCTCGCCGAAGAGTCCTTTGGACTTGATCACCGGCTTGAGGACGATCGCGTCGAACTCGCCCGCGGGCACCGAGATGTGCTCGCGCCGGTCGACCTTGATGACCACCGGGTTCTTGGCCGGCTGGTAGTAGCGATTGAACTCGTAAGTCTTGCCGACCTCGAGCGGCACCGATCGCATGAAGTAGATGAACGACCCCTCGTCCAGGGGCTGCTCGACGCTTGGATTCTCCTGGCCGTTGCGCACGTAGACCCGCCGCTCGGGATAGAAGTCGTAGACCTTGTCGATCTTGTTGTTCGACTCGTCGATGTGCTGCACGTGGTGCAGCGAGACGAGCGTCGTCGTGTCGAACCAGCTCTCGTAGTGGTCGTCGACGTGGAAGAAGAGGACGCGCCCCTTCACGGTGAAGATCGTGTGATAGGTCGGGTGGTCGCGGATCGTCTCGACCCCCTCGACGCTCATCGTCGCCTGGCCGGCGTTCATAAAGTTCACCTTCGCCTGATAGGTGAGCCTTTCGCCGACCTTGAACGGCACTTTGATCGGCGTGTCCGGCGCCGCTGCCATCGGCCGAGGTGTCCGTGCAATATCGGCCGCGCCGAGCACGCCGATGGCGCCCAGCATCGAAATGATCGCTTTCATATTGGAGCCTCCTGCCAACCGTAAGGCAAACCCCCTGCCGACGCAGAAACCGGCGTCGCCGATTCCCGAGTCGCGCGCATAACTCCTCTGTTGTTAAACACTTACGCTCGGAGGGGTTCCGTAGCCGACCCATGCCGGCCTCGGCAGTTCGGGCGGTCTGGACGCGAATGAGGGCCTGGCTCACTCCTATTGACAGTCAATAGGAGCGGCCGTATCGTGCTCCTATTGACGTCCAATAGGAGAGCGGGTGAGTGAGCGCACGGAGCTGTTGCAGGGAACGCTGGATCTGATCGTTCTGCGGCTGCTGCGCGCCGGACCGGCGAACGGCTGGGAGCTCACCCAGTCGATCCAGGTCGTGTCGAAGGGCGCGCTCGACGTGAACTACGGATCGCTCTACCCGGCCCTGCGCCGGCTCGAGGCGCAGGGATGGGTGAAAGGGAGGTGGGGCGTCTCGGAGAACAATCGACGCGCGCGCTTCTACGAGCTCACCTCGGCGGGAAAGAAGCAGTTCGACGTCGAGCGCCGGCAGTGGGAGCGCTTCCAGCAGGCGCTCGGGCTGATTCTGGAGGGCGACTGACGTGCTCGACGGCCTCACTGCGCGACTCCGCGCGCTCGTCGCCCGCCGCCTCACCGATCGCGAGATCGACGAGGAGCTCCAGTATCACCTCGATCGTGAAACCGAGCGCAACGTCGCGAACGGAATGACGCCGCACGAGGCGCGCGCCGCGGCGCAGCGCTCGCTTGGCAACATCACGCTCGCCGCCGAAGACGCCAGAGCCGCGCTCCGCTGGTCATGGCTGGAGCAGTTGCGGCAGGACGCCGGCTTCGCCCTCCGATCCTTCCGCCGCGCTCCGATGTTCGCGGTGACGGTCGTCCTGACGATCGGGCTGGGTCTCGGGCTGCTCGCGGCGGCCTTCACGTTCTTCGACGCCTACGTGCTTCGCCCGCTCGCCGTCCGCGATCCGTATTCGCTCTACGACGTCGCCTGGACCTCGGCGGACGGTGCGTCGCATCACTTCACGCCCGATCAGTTCACACGACTGCGCTCGGCCCGCGGCCCGCTGGTCGAGACCTTCGCCTCCGCGGTCGTGCAGGCGCGGGTGCGCGGTCGTCCCGCGATGGGGCAGTTCGTCAGCGGCAACTACTTCGGAATGCTGGGCGTTTCACCAGCGATCGGTCGAACGTTGCTGCCCTCCGACGACGAGCCGGGTACGTCGGGCGTCGTGGTGCTGAGCCATCATCTCTGGCGAACTGTTTTTTCCGGCGACTCGAGCGTCATCGGAACGCGCATCAACATGAACGGCGCGGTCCTCACGATCGTCGGAGTCGCGCGCGAGGGATTCGGCGGCCTCACGAGCTCACCGTTCGACTTCTGGATCCCGCTCGCGACGGCGCCATCGATGCAGGGCGCGCCGAGCCGCTTCCGGCAGCAGGCCGACGCCGGGCTCTCGATCGTCGGGCGCATCGCGCCCAAGACGTCGGTCGAGCGCGTACGCGCGGCGCTCGCCGCCTGGATGCAGAACGAGACGCAGGATCGCCCGGAGCGTGAGCGCGCGAAAGCGGTGCAACTCTCGTCGCGCGGAACGGCCATACCCGTGAACCCGGAATCGATCGCGATGTTCGCGCCGGTGATCATCGCATTTCTTCTCGTCCTCGTGATCGCCTGTGCGAACGTGGCGAACCTCATGCTCGCCCGCGGGATGGCGCGCCAGCGCGAGATCGGAATCCGTCTTGCCCTCGGAGCGGGGCGTGCACGACTGATCCGCCAGCTGCTCACCGAAGCGCTTCTCCTCGCCCTGCCCGCCGCGCTGCTCGGATACGTCATCTCGCGGCTCGCGATTTCGACGAGCGTCTCGACGATGCTTGCGACGGTGCCGCCGGCGTATGCCGGGTACATCCGTCTCGTCAGCCTCGACGGCGACGCACGCGTCTTCGCGTTCATGACTGGAGCGGCCCTCCTCTCCGCCGTCGCCTTCGGGCTCGCGCCGGCACTTCAGGCGACGCGCGCCGACGTCGTGCGCTCGTCGCGCGGCGACTTCGACACCAAGCTGCCGAAGTCCCGCTTGCGCGATGGACTCGTGGTCGTGCAGGTCACGGTCAGCGTGATTCTCCTCGTGACCGCGGGCGTTCTGCTCTCCGGATCTCATCAGACCGATCGACTGGACCCGGGCGTTCGCACGCATGATGTGGTTCAGGTCGAGCTGCTGCCGAAGTTCCGTGAGCGCGGACTCGCGGCCCTGCGCGAAGATCCGCACGTGATCATGCTCGCCAGCTCGGCGACGACCGTGCTCGACGGCGCGTTCGGCCGACTGATGGTCTCCGCAAGCGGACGACCCGCCGCCGCTGCGCACTACAACGTCGTTTCACCGGGCTGGTTCTCACTGCTCGGAATGCCGATCGAACGTGGCCGCGGCTTCAGCGACGACGAGGCCGCGACGCGCGCGCCCGTCGCGGTGATCAGCCGCTCGGCCGCTGCCGCGCTCTGGCCGGGACAGGATCCACTCGGCGAGCTCGTGTCGATTCCATCGGAAGACCGGGCGTTCGCGACGCTGGTGCCGTACAGACGCGCCCGAGTGATCGGCGTGACGCAGGACATCACACCAGGGTCGATCGCGCTCGATCCGCGCACACCTGTTGTGTACTACCCGCAGCCGCTCGCCGCAGACGTCACCCAATTCGTCGCGCGCGTCAGCGGCGATCCCACGGAGGCGCGCAACGCGATCGAGCGAACGATCGCCGGCGTCGATTCCGGCGCGGTCGTCGAGATCCACAGTCTCGCGACGTCGTTGGCGTTGCAGACCTATCCGTTCCGCGCGATGTATTGGATTGCGACCGCGATCGGCGCGATCGCGCTCGTCCTGACGATCATCGGCGTCTATGGCGTGATGTCGTACGTCGTCGCCCAGCGGCAGCGTGAGTTCGGCGTTCGTCTCGCGCTCGGCGCGTCGGCGCGCAACCTGGTCGGCCTCGTACTGCGGCAAACCCTTCGCCTCTCGTCGATCGGGCTCGCGCTCGGCGTCGTCTGCGCGCTCGGCGTGTCGCTGATCTTCGCCCGGGCGGTGTACAACGTGAACCCGTTCGATCTGCGCGGATACCTCGCCGGCTCCTCGGTCGTCGCCGTCGCCTGCCTGGTCGCGGCCTACGTCCCTTCGCGCCGAGCGGCCACCGCTGATCCGATGGACGCTCTGCGCGCCGAGTAAGGTCAGATCTTTCGGATGACGTCCTTGGCCGCGATGAGCGTGAAATCCTCGCCGGGGTTCACGAACTTGTCGCGCTCGGCACCGTACTGCTTCTCGTACAGTGCGCGATATCGTCCGCCGAGTGCGATCAGCTCGGTATGCGTGCCCCGCTCGACGATCTCTCCCGCCTCGAGCACGAGGATCTGATCGGCGCTCTCGATCGTCGACAGCCGGTGCGCGATGACGAAGGTCGTGCGGCCGCGGCGCAGCGAGCGCAGGCCGTCGCGGATCAAGGCCTCGCTCTCGCTGTCGAGGCTCGACGTTGCTTCATCGAGGATGAGGATGCGCGGATCGGCGAGCACCGCGCGCGCGATCGCGACGCGCTGCCGCTGTCCGCCCGACAGCTTGACGCCGCGCTCGCCGACGATCGTGTCGTACCCCTTCTCGAACCGGTCGACGAACTCGTCGCAGTGCGCGACGCGCGCCGCCGCGCGGATCTCGGCGTCGCTCGCGCCCGGCTTGCTGAACGCGATGTTGTCCTTGATCGAGCCGTCGAACAGGAAGTTGTCCTGCATCACGACGCCGACCATCGACCGATAGTCGCGCAGCCGCAGGCTCGAGACGTCGTGTCCGTCGACGAGCACGCGGCCGCTCTTCGGCTGATTGAACGCCATCACGAGCCCGATCAGCGTGCTCTTGCCGCCGCCGCTCGATCCGACGAGCGCCGTCGTCGATCCCTCGGGCGCCGAGAATGAGATGTTCTTCAGCACCGGCGCGCCGGGGACGTACTCGAACGAGACGTGCTGGAACTCGACGCTGCCCTGGACGTCGTCGATCGACTCCTTCGTCGCATCGGACTGGTCCTCGGTCGCCATGTCGCGAATCTCGCGGATGCGATCGAGCCCGGCGAAGGCTTCGCTCACCTGCGTGCCGATCGACGAGATCTGCACCAGCGGCGCGGCGAGCAGCCCGATGAAGAAGACGTACATGAACATGTCGCCGAGCGTCATCGACCCGTTGAGCACCGACCGGCCGCCGATGACGATCAGCAGCACACCGATCATGCCGGTGAGCAGCGCCGTCCCCGCGCCGACGGCGGACGTTCCCGTGATCGTCTTCGCGACGTTGCGAAACAGCTTGTGCGCGCCGCGCGCGAACACCAGCCGCTCGCGCGGCTCGGCCGTGTAGACCTTGACGAGCCGAATGCCGCCGATCGTCTCCGTCAGGCGTCCGGTCACTTCGGCGTTGATCGCGCCGCGCTCGCGGAAGAGCGGCCGCAGACGGCGGAAGGCCGTCGTCATCATCAGACCGAAGAGGATCAGCGCGACCAGTGTTGCGCTGGTGAGCTTCCAGTTCACGTAGACCAGAACGCCCACGGCCATCAACGCCGTGAGGATGCTGCCGAGCAGCTGGATCAGCCCCGTGCCGACGAGATTGCGCACGCCCTCGGCGTCGCTCATGATGCGCGAGATCAGCACGCCGGTCTTCGTCGAGTCGAAGTACGAGATCGGCAGACGAAGCACGTGCGCCTGGACGCGCTTGCGCATCTCCGTGATCGCGCGCTGCGCGGCGACGCTCACGACTTGCGAGAGCGCGAACGATGTCGCCGCCTGGATCACCGTCGCCGTGATCGCGACCGCGGCGAGCGGCATCAGGAGCTCGGAGCGATGCTTCTGGATCACGTCGTCGATCAGGTACTTCGACGTGTAGGGCAGCACCAGCCCGGAGAGGCGGTTGATCACCATGAGCACGAGGCCCACGGTCAGCGATGCTTTGTGCTCGGCGAGCAGCTCGCGCGCCTCCATCCATGCGCGCTTCTTGTCGTACTTGGCCATGATCTCAAGGTATGGCGGCGAACGGGCAACGCGATAGATGGCTGCATTTCGCACCGGCTGTTCGCCGCCCTAGTTTTGCGGGATGCGAAAAGTTCTCTTTGCCTTGCTCCTCCCGGCGTTCCTCGGCGCGCAGACGCCGCCGGCCGTCACCCGCGAGTTTCGTGGGCTCTGGGTGGCGACCGTCGCCAACATCGATTGGCCGTCGAAGCCCGGACTCAGCACCTGGGAGCAGCAGCGCGAGCTGCTCGCGATCCTCGATCGTGCGGCAGCGCTCAAGCTGAACGCAATCGTGTTTCAAGTGCGGCCGGGCGCTGACGCATTCTACGCCTCGTCGTTCGAGCCGTGGTCGCAGTTTCTCACCGGCCGTCAGGGTCGCGCGCACGAGCCAGCGTGGGATCCGCTCGCCTTTGCCGTCGAGGCGGCGCACAAGCGCGGGCTCGAGCTGCACGCGTGGTTCAATCCGTACCGGGCGGCGTATGTCACGGACACGGCGATCGCGCGCAACCACATCAGCCGCACCAATCCGGAGATGATCTGGAAGTACGATCGCTATCTCTGGATGAATCCCGGCGACTCGACCGTCCGCACGCGCTCCGTGCGCGCGATCGTCGACGTCGCGAAGCGGTACGACGTCGACGGCGTGCACATCGACGACTACTTCTATCCGTATCCGGTGAACGATGTGGCGGGGAAGAAGATCGACTTTCCCGACTCGGCGACCTACGCCGCGTACCTGAAACGCGGCGGCAAGCTGTCGAAGGACGACTGGCGTCGCGACAACGTCGATCGTCTGGTCGAGGCGATCTACAAGGGCGTGCACGCCGCGAAGCCGTGGGTGAAGGTCGGCATCAGCCCGTTCGGGATCTGGCGGCCCGGGAATCCGCCGCAGATCCAGGGCTTCGACGCGTACAACGAGATCTACGCCGACTCGAAGAAATGGCTCGAGAAGGGCTGGCTCGACTATCTCGCGCCGCAGCTCTACTGGCCGATCCGTCCGCCGGCGCAGAGCTTCCCCGTGCTCCTCGACTGGTGGCTCGCGCAGAACCCGAAGGGACGGCACATCTGGCCGGGGCTCGGCACCTATCGCATCAACGAGACGGGCACGCGGAAGATCCCCGCGCAGGAGATCGTCGATCAGATCGACACCCTGCGCGCGCGCGATCACGGGCCGGGGCACATTCACTTCAATACGACCGTGATCATGAAGAACGCCGACGGGATCGCGGACAAGCTGTCGGCGCTCTACGCGGATCCCGCGCTCGTTCCGGCGTCGCCCTGGCTCGGCACCAGGAAGCCGGGACATCCGGCCGTGTCGCTGGCGCAGCACCCCCAGACCGACGAGCCGATCCTCAGACTCGCGCCCGCGCGGGGTGAGAAGGTGTGGCTGTGGAGCGTGCGCTCGCTGGCGAACGGCGTGTGGACCAGCGAGGTGTTCCCCGGATCAGTGAGCGTCCACCGCCTTCCCGCCCGGCCCGAGCGTGTGCTCGTGAACGCGGTGAGCCGGACGGGCATTCTCAGCGACAGCGTGGTGGTGCGCCCGCATCGGTAGAAACTGCGGAGGCGTGGGCTCGCCGGGCTCGGCTCAAGAGGAAAGCTTCGCCGCGCGACGCTGGTTCTCGCCCCACACGCGCAGGGTGTTCGCACCCCAGAGCTTGCGGATCTGGTCTTCGGTGTAGCCGCGCTTCACCAGCTCGAGCGTGACGTTGAACGTCTCGTCCGCACCGCGCCAGCCGACCACGCCGCCGCCGCCGTCGAAGTCGGAGCTGATGCCGACGTGGTCGATGCCGGCGACCTTCACGGCGTGATCGATGTGATTCACGAAGTCGACGACGCTCGCCGGCGGATACTTCGCATCCAGCTCGGCCATGCGTCGGTCGAACGCCGCTTGACGCTCCGGCGACAGCGCCGCCGCGCCGCGACCGCGGCCGCCCGGGAAGTATTCGGCGGTGATCGCGCGCGCGAGCGAGTCGCGGATCGCCGGCTGCACCTTCACGTAGCCGTTGAACGCGACCATCTGCACCACGCCGCCGTTGTTTTTGATCGCCGTGAGCATCTCGTCGTCCATGTTGCGCGGGACGTTCGCGAACGCCGTCGTGCTGGAGTGCGAGCCGATCACCGGCGACGTCGAGAGCGCCGTCGCCTGCATCGCGCACTTCTTCGAGATGTGCGAGACATCGACCATCATGCCGACACGATTCATCTCCTGTACGACCTGGCGCCCGAACGGCGAAAGGCCGCCCCACTCCTCGCCGCGCGGATCGGTCGACGAGTCGCAGATGTCGTTGTTCGACGTGTGCGCGAGCGTCATGTACCGCGCGCCGAGGTCGTAGTAGCGCTTGATCAGCGAGAGATCCTTGCCGATCACCCAGCCGTTCTCGATGCCGATGCCGGCGACGAGCTTGCCCGACTTGTGAATGCGCTCGGCGTCCGCGGGCGTGTAGGCGATCTCGATGAGATTCGGGTACATCTGCTCGGCCATGCGATGGATCGCGGCGAACTTGTTCAGCGCGCGGTCCCGCGCGAAGGCGTAGCCGCTGTCGGTGCGTGCGCCCTGTCCGACGTACACGGCGAAGAAGGCCATGTCGTAGCCGCCGGCCTTCATCTTGTCGAGGTTCACCTGCGCGGTCATCGTCTTCGGATCGGCGGCAGCCGTCGCGAAGTTGTCGGGGATGTCCTTGTGCGTATCGATCGTGAAGACGCGCGCATGGATCGCACGCGCGCGCTCGACGAGCGCGGCATCGACACCGACGACGGCCGATCCGGCGGGCGTCGGCGTCGGCGTCGCCGTATCGAGGTTGCGTGAACAGGCCGCGGCGAGCGCGAGCAGGGTGAGAACGGGGAAGCGTTGACGCATGAGGAAGAGCTCGGGAAGGGAGGGAAGCAACTCCCGGAATAGATCAGCCCGTGCGTTCCACGTCCAGCGTTCCGGTCTCATGCCGCCGCGTGTGTACAGTGATTGCGTTGGACGACGGTATGCTGTCGCGCCGTAATGTTGTCCGATGGATTCGCAGTCACCTCGCCGAGCTCGCCATGGCGGGGCTCGCCGCCGGGTGGGCGTGCGGATCGAATTCGCCGTCCGAGCCTGTGCCGATGAACGAGCAGAAGTCGAAGGTCGCCGACGTCGCGGCGAAAGTCGCGCAGGCGGCCGCCGCCGTGACCGGACAGGAAAACCAGGCGAAGTTCGCGAACAATTACGAAAAGGGCCACTACGTCGGCTTCGATACGCACACGTATCCAGGCACGTCGACGATGAAAGCGTGGAAGAACGAGCCCGGTGCTCCGTACAGCTGGGTCGGGTACTATCTCCCGTCACCCTGCCATGCCGACAAGTCGTGGATCGGCAAGCGAGACACGCTGTCGTCGATGGGGTGGGGGCTCGCGATCGTCTACGTCGGCCAGCAGACGTGGGGGAAGACGCCGCGCGCGCTCACGCCCGCACAGCGCGCGACGGTGAAGGCGAAGAACGATTGTTCGACCGACCTCATCTCCGCCGACGAAGCGGTGGCGAACGCCGACGACGCGACCACGATCGCGAAGGCCGAAGGCTTCGCGCCGGGCTCGGTGGTGTTCCTCGATCTCGAGCGAATGGAGAAGATCCCCGACGCGATGCGCGTCTACTATCGCGCCTGGGCGGCGCGCATGCTCAAGAACGGGATCTTCAAGCCGGGCTTCTACGTGCACGAGCACAACGCCCAGCAGATCCACGACGACATCGTCGCCGAGTTCCGCGCCGCCGGCAGCAACGCCGAGCCGCGCTTCTGGGTTGCCGGCGGCAAGGGCTTCGACGAGGGCCGCGCGCCGCAGGACGTCGGCTATACGTTCGCCGGCATGTGGCAGGGCGTGATCGACGTCGCGCGCTCGGTGGCGAAGATCAAGCTGCCGGTGGATGTGAATGTCGGCTCGTGGGCGTCGCCGTCGGAGTCGGGGACGAATGTAGAGTAGTGGGATTGGGGAGCGGGGATCGGGGATCGCGAACTTACCATTTTCTCGATC
>CBHWBX010000083.1:0-11897 GCA_966111935.1 uncultured Gemmatimonadaceae bacterium | reverse complement strand
CAGCAGCAGTTCAGCTTCAAGATCACCGACACGCTGCCCCCGGCGCAGCAGGCACCGAAGAAACCCGAGTGAAACACACCGTCAAGCTGCACGGCGTCGTCGTCGGGCATTCGGAGCTCGAGCACGCCGAGCGTGGGGTGGGACGCGCATGGGGTGCGTTCCGTCCGGGGCTCGGCTACGAGCTCGTGCAGCCGGTGTTTCGTCTCTATGCGCAGGCGGTGCCGGCGGGGGGCGCGGTGCGCGACGAGACGTTGCTCGCGCGGTATTACAAAGCTCGCGACGCGCTGCAGCTCGAGCTCGTCGACGCGCGCGGGTCGCGCATTCCGACGAGCACGATTCACATCGCCGACTACACCGTCGAGGACGGGCCGGGTGCGATCGCGCTCGACGTGCTCATTCCGGACGACGGCTACTGGTCGCGACGTCCGGAAGCCGATCCAGAAAGGCCGCCTGCGCGGGATTGATCTTCGTGCGTGCGGTGTCGATGTCGAACCACTCGCAACGATCGACCTCGGGGTAGGTCACCCACTTCCCTGATCCGCGCGGCCACTCCGTGCGCGTCGTGTTGCTCGTGATCGTCGCGGCGTCGGCGTCGCCCTCCCATGCCCAGGCGTGGACGGTCTTGCCGGCCTTCTGCTTCACCGAGCCGAGCGCGGCGAAGGGCGGCGCGGGCTCGATCCCCGTCTCTTCGCGAAACTCGCGACGCGCGGCGTCGAGCAGATCCTCGCCGTCGTCGACCATGCCCTTCGGAATCGTCCACGCGCCTTCGTCACGACGCGACCAGAACGGACCGCCGGGGTGCGCGAGAAAGACCTCGAATGCGCCGTTGGTGCGCCGATAGAGGAGCAGTCCGGAGCTGGTGGCGCGGCGGATCGCCACGGCTCAGCGCAGGCCGAGCCGAAGCGCGACGTCGTCGGCCAGCTCATCGACGGCGTCGAGGGTGCGCAGCACGAGGTCGCGGAAGCCGCTGCGCGGCGCGACGGGACGTTCCGACGGACGCGGAATCGTCGTCACCGTGATCTCGCGCGAGATCACGATCGCGGTCGGCTGCTCGGTCGGAGTACGGTGCGGGTCGTCCATGCTTAAATCTTACTTGAACCGAAGCTCCAATGTTTCGCCGGACGGCACCGCCTGCCACTGCTCGAACAACTCGGCCCGCCGGCTCCGGATGGCCGCAATCTGATCGTCGGTCATGCGAAACGCAGGCACCGGCAGGCCCTTGTCGCTGAAGTAACTCGTGATCTTCCAGTTGAAGTCACGGGCGTCGCCGAGAACGCCGGTGGCGCGCTCGACGTCGAAAAAGCCGACGATGACCTCGGCGAGATGCGCCTGCTCGGGCACCGGCCGCTGCTCGGTGTCGGTGATGTCCTTCCCCGACGCGATCAACCCGTAGAACGCGCCGCTGAATTCGAGCACCGACTCGACGGCGAAGTGCGTGAGGTCGTGCAGTGGAAAGAAACGCCCGAGCTGACCGTCCTGGCGCTGCCAGGTGACCGAGCCGTCGGCGCGCTCACAGCTGAGCGCGGCCGCGCCGTCGGTCTTCTTCTTGATGCGAACGATCAACCCGGGCATTTCTAAAACTCTAATGGTTGTTCTTGCCGTTGGTCGATGACATCACCGGCGGCGCCTGTTTCTCCCAGACGAACCGGCGCAGGAAGTCGGTGCTGTGATTCCAGACCTCGAGCCAGCGGCTGTGGATCAGCGACTCGTGCGTGTCGTCGGGGAACACCGTCAGCTCGTAGTATACATTGCGCGGACGGAGCAGCTGCACGAGACCGATCGTCTGCGAGAAGTCGACGTTGCGGTCGTCGTCGCCCTGGACGAGGTAGACCGGCGACTTCCACGTGTCGACGTGCGCGGCGGCAGACGACTGGTACGAGAGGGCCGTCGAGTCGAGCGAGCTGCCGTAGAGGTGCACGCCCGCCATGTCGACGCCGGCGACGAAGACGTCGGAGTTGCGGGCGAGCGCCTGCGAGGTGAGCAGGCCGCCGTACGACAGTCCCCAGATGCCGACGCGCGTCGGATCGACGTCGGCGCGCGCCTGCAGGTACTTCGCGCCGGCGAGCACGTCCTGATACTCACCGTTGCCTTCGGCCTGCGTGCCGCCCGGACGGCGGAAGGTGTTGCCGTAGCCGATACCGAGCCGGTAGTTGATCGACATCACGATGAACCCCTGCGACGCGAGGTACTGGTTGTACCCGTACGCCCAGTGGTAGAACTGCATGTAGTGATAGGCCGGGAGCATCTGGCGCTGCGGACCGCCGTGCACGAAGACGATCGCCGGACGCTTCTCGCCCGGTTTGAGATCCTTCGGCAGGAAGAGCTGGCTGTGGATGTCGAAGCGGCCGTCCGGCGACTTGAACGTCACGACCTGCGGATCGACGTGCGCACTCTGCGGGAAGTCCTTCATCTGCGCCGCGGTCGGATAGACGATCTTCGTCGAGCCGCCGTCGGCGGGCACGATGCCGATCGACGCCGGCTGCTTCGCGCCGAAATAGAGCACGGCGATCGACTTGCCGTCGGCGAGGAGGGTCGGCGAGACCTCGACGCCGTCGTCGGTCGAGATCTGGCGCGGCGTACCGCCGCTCACCGGCACCGCCCACACGTGGCGCTTCTCGATGTCCTTGGCGTTCGTCGCGTAGTAGAACGTCTTGCCGTCGCGCGAGACGGTCGTCGTGACGAAGGTGCGGTCGGCGACGCCATCGTTGATCAGACCGTCGGTCGTCGTGAGCAGCACCGGGTCGGCGGCCGGAGCGTTCAGCGCGACGGAGTACCAGCGATCCCACTCGTCGTTCGGCGGCGTCGCGGTGAACACGACGTGATCGCCGGCGAACTGGATCGCGTTGATCGCGTTGAACACGCGATCGTTCGGCTTGTTGTGCCAGAACTCCTGCGTCTTGCCAGTCGCGAGATCGGCGACCATGAACGAGAGCGTGTAGCCGCCCGGGAACGCGGCGCGATAGAGGCCGTCGACGCGTCCTTCCGCCTCACCATTGCCGCCGCGACCGCCACGGCCGCCGGCGTTCGCGCCACCGCGGCCACCACGCGCCGCGGCTGCCGCGGCCGGACCGCTCGGGTTGCCGATGCCGCCGTTGCCCTGCTGCGACTGTCCGCCGAACGGCGTGCCCGGACGACGGATGAACGCGAGGCGCTTGCCGTCGGCCGACCAGGTCGGGCTGTTGTCGAAGTCGACGCTCGGCGACACGAAGTCCACCGTGCGCTTCTTCATGTCGTAGACGCCGATGAACGAGTGATTGTCGCGCGTGCTCACGAAGGCGAGCTTCGAGCCGTCGGGCGACCAGACCGGATTGCTCTGGCGACCCCATTCCTTGACGAATGCCACGCCGCCGGTGTCCATCGCCGTGCGCGCGCCGCGCACCGTGCTCGCGTGGAAGATCTGGCCGTCGCGCACGAACACGACGTGCTTGCCGTCGGGCGAGAGCTCGGGTGCGCCACCGCCGCGGCCGAAGCCCGGCGCGACTTCGGTATTCGCGATCGACGCGACGCGCCAGGCGCCGCTGCCGTCGGTCTTCGCGACCCACACGGCGCGATCGGGCCCGTTCGGGTCGTGCGACGGATTGGCGATCCACCCCTGCCGGTTCTGCGCCGAGCCGCGGACGAAGATCGCCGTCGTGCCGTCGTCGGAGAGACGCACCGAGCCGACATCGACGCCGTCGTCATTTAGAAAATTGGTAATACGGACGGCCTTGTAGTCGGGCGCCGCGGCCGTGTAGATGTTGCGCATGCCGCGCTCGTAGGTGACCCACGCGAGGCGGTTGGTCTTCTTCGCGGCGCCGACTTCGAGCGGCGACGGCGGCGACATGAACTGCTCGACGGTGGGGCCGGCGGCCGACTTCACCGCCGCGACCGGACGCGTCGTGGCGGTATGAGCCGCCTGCGCGCCGAGCGGCGCCGCCGCGACCACAGCGGCGACAGCGAGGGAACCACGTATCCGGGTCATGAGGGTGCCTTGGTAGGGGACAGGGAGTCGTCCTGATTCTGGCCCAAATCCCGGCCACACGCCAGCGGCTCTCCCCGCGCGCACCGTCCCAAGGGACTACGGTGCCGGCGGAAACCCGCGACCCGGCCCCCCTCTCCGCCCTCGGCCGCCAAACCCGCCGCCAGGTCCCGGCCGGCGTTCCAGCTCGGTCGAGAGCCGAGCGCGCTGCGCCGAGTCGAGCATCGGGGCGATCGTCGCGCGCAGCGTGTCGAGCCTGGCCTTGAGCCGCGCGCTCGTCTCGCGGATCACGCTGTCGTTTCCGGCCGCGAATTGCTCGAGGACGGGGCGGATCGAGTCGGACTGTGCCGGGCTGTGCGGTTGGATGACCTGCTCCAACCGCGACACCATCCCCGGCGGGCGGCCCATCCGCGCGACGCGATCGCGACGGGAGCGGGCCAGCGTTGCGTCGGCGAGCATGCCGAGGCTGAATCCCACCGCGAGGGTGAAGACGATCAGCAGCGCCGACTTCGCGGTGCTCGTCATGGCTGCACCACCGCCGGCATCTTCTCGTACAGTGCATCCGACGAGTACGCCTCGGCGAGCGTGACGTGCGGCAGGCGCAGCACCGCGTCGAGCGCCGACGCCGACGAGCTGCGCGCGCTCCACCAGTTGTACGCGCCGAGCACGAGCGACGCCGCCGCGATGATCGGGACGATGCGGACGAATTGTCGCTGCAATACGTCGCCGAATGCCGCGCGATCGGCGGCGATGCGCGCCGACACGCGCGACGCGAAGCCGGGCTCGAATCGATCAGGCGCCGCGACGCGCAACGCCGCCTCGAGACGCGGATCGAACGTCTCTTCTCGGTCGATCATGACAGTATTCTCTCCAGTTCCTTCATGGCGCGCGAGAGGCGCGACAGCACGGTCCCCTCGGGCACCCCGAGGATCTGCGCGGTCTCGCTCGTCGAGTAATCGTGAAACATCCGCAGCACCACCACCGCCCGGTGCGCGTCCGACAACTGCATCACCGCCCGCCGCACTCGTGCACGGGTTTCCCGCGACTCGGCGTCTTCCGCCGGGCCGGGGCGCGACTCGGGGATCTCGGCCACGACCTCGTCATTGCCGGTGACGAAGCGCAGCAGCGACCGCCGCCGCCGCTTGAGCGCGTTCAGCGACAGGTTCATCGCGATGTGCACGAGATACGTCTTGAGCGACGACTCGCCACGGAATGCGCCCAGCGCACGGTGAAAGCGAATGAACGTCTCCTGACCCACGTCGTCCGCTTCGTCGCCGCGGCCGAGCATGCCGACGACGGTCGCCGCGACGGCGCCCTCATAGCGGTCGACGAGCGTCGCGAACGCACCGTCGTCACCCGCGCGGGCGCGGGCGATCAATTCGGCGTCGTTGACGATGTCGACCATGCGATAGGCGAGCGACGTGGAGGGCTCCGGAGACGTCTGAAACATGGACAACAAAGACGGCCTCGGCATTCCACGTCGAGCTGGACCACCGGTTGCACCTCCGGCGGGGATGACGCTCCTCGGCCTTGCCGACCGCGGGATGTACTGCCAGGCCGGCGACTTCTTCATCGACCCGTGGCAGCCGGTCGACCGCGCGGTGATCACTCACGCGCACGGAGACCACGCGCGCTGGGGATCGGCGAGCTATCTCTGCTCGCGTCAGAGCGAGGGCGTCCTGCGGACCCGCATGGGACCGGACGCGTCCATTCGCGCGGTCGAATACGGCGAGGCGGTCGACATCAACGGCGTGCGCGTCTCGCTTCACCCGGCCGGTCACATCCTCGGCTCCTCGCAGATCCGCGTCGAGTATCGCGGCGAGGTGTGGGTCGTGTCGGGCGACTACAAGACCGACCCCGACCCGACGTGCACACCGTTCGAGCTTGTGCGCTGCCACACCTTCATCACCGAGAGCACCTTCGGCTTGCCGATCTATCGATGGTGCCCGGAGTGGCAGGTGTTCGACGAGATCCGTGCATGGTGGTCGGCGAATCGCGACGCTGGACGGACGTCGGTGCTGTTCGGCTATGCGCTCGGCAAGGCCCAGCGACTGCTCGCCGGACTCGCCGACGCCGATATCGGCCCGGTCTATACACACGGGGCTGTCGAACGTCTGAATCGCGATTATCGCGCGGCGGGAGTGCGGCTCGTCGACACGCAGTACGCCGGCGCGATGCCGCGCGGACACGATTTCGCGGGGAGCATGGTCGTCGCGCCGCCCTCAGCCGCGGGAAGCACGTGGCTCCGTCGCTTCGGGAACGTGTCGACGGGCTTCGCGTCGGGATGGATGCGCATTCGCGGCGCGCGTCGCCGTCGCGCACTCGATCGCGGCTTCGTGCTCTCCGATCACGTCGACTGGCCATCGCTGCTCGCGGCGGTGGAGGGTACGGGCGCCGAGCGCGTCTGGGTCACTCACGGCACGCGCGAGCCGCTCGTGCGCTGGCTGACCGAGCGCGGCATCGAAGCACGCGCGATCGCCAGCCAGTGGAAAGGCGAGGAGGACACCGATCCGGTGGAGGTCGCGGGCGAGGAGATTCCCGCGTGAAAGCGTTCGCACGACTGTACGCGTCGCTCGACGAGACGATGCGCACGAACGAGAAGGTCGACGCGATGGCGGCGTACTTTCGCGACGTCGATCCCGCCGATGCCGCGTGGGCGGTCTATTTCCTGGGCGGTGGACGGCCGAAGCGCCTCATCCCCGTGCGGCGACTCGCGCAGTGGGCGATGGAAGAAGCCGGCATCCCCGACTGGCTGTTCGAGGATTCGTACGAAGCCGTCGGCGACCTCGCAGAAACGATGTCGCTCCTGCTCCCCGACGCCGAGAGCACGACGGATGTCGCGCTGCACCGATGGATGGTCGAGCGCATCCTGCCGCTCGCGCAGCAGAGCGAGCCGGATCAGCGCGCGAGTATCGTTTGGGCCTGGAGGCAGCTCGGTGGTACCGAACGGTACATCTTCAACAAGCTGATCACGGGCGGCTTTCGCGTCGGCGTCTCGCAGCAGCTCGTCGTCCGTGCGCTGTCGCGCGCGAGCGGCGTCGACGAGGGGACGATCGCGCATCGGCTGTCCGGCGCATGGCAGCCGACGGCGGCGTCGTTCACGGCGCTGTTTGCCGAGCAGACCGACGACGCCGACGTGTCACGGCCCTATCCGTTCTACCTCGCGTACGCGCTCGAGGACGACCTCGACGCGCTCGGCGATCCACATGCCTGGCAAGCCGAGTGGAAGTGGGACGGCATTCGCGCGCAGGTGATTCGAAGGAAGGGGCAGACGTTCATCTGGTCGCGCGGTGAAGAGCTCGTGACCGAACGATTTCCCGAGATCGCCGCCGCCGCGGATTTCCTGCCCGATGGAACGGTGCTCGACGGCGAGATCATGCCGTGGAAGGACGGTGAACCGCTTCCGTTCGCCCAGCTTCAGCGTCGCATCGGACGCAAGGCGCTCGGTCCGAAGATTCTGACCGAAGTCCCCGTGGTGCTCGTGACGTACGACCTGCTCGAAGACGCCGGCATCGACGTGCGCACGACGCCGCTCGCCGACCGACGCGCGCGGCTGGAAGTCATTCTCACGGAAGCGCGGTCGTCGGCGTTCGTGCCGTCGCCGATCGTGAGGTTGGCATCGTGGTCCGATGCGCGCGACGCCTACGACCGCGCGCGTGAGATGCGCGCCGAGGGACTGATGCTCAAGCGTCGCGACGGCGCGTACGGTGTCGGGCGACGGAAGGGCGGCTGGTGGAAGTGGAAGGTCGAACCCTACTCGGTCGATGCGGTGATGATCTACGCCCAGGCGGGACATGGGCGTCGCGCGTCGCTGCATACGGACTACACGTTCGCGGTGTGGGACGACGGCGCGCTCGTACCGTTTGCGAAGGCGTACTCGGGATTGACCGACGCCGAGATTCGCGAGCTCGACGCGTGGATCCGCAAGAACACCACGGAAAAGTTCGGTCCGGTGCGCGCCGTCGCACCGGTCCACGTGTTCGAGCTCGGCTTCGAGGGAATCCAGCCGTCGCCGCGGCACAAATCGGGCGTCGCGGTTCGCTTTCCGCGTATCCTGCGCTGGCGGACGGACAAGCGTCCGGAAGAAGCGGACACGATCGCGACCTTGCGCGCGCTGATGAAGCCGGAGATGGAGTCGTGAACGCGCTCGAGCGCTGGTTCGCGAGTCGTGGGTGGACGCCGTTCGAATTTCAACGTGAAGTCTGGGATGCGTATCAGCGCGGAGAGAGTGGTCTCGTGCACGCAGCGACGGGGACGGGCAAGACACTCGCGGCCTGGGGCGGGGTATTGCTGGAGTGGATTTCCGAGAATCCCCTCGTTGCGGAACGACCCGCGCGCCGCGATCGAACGCCGCCGTTGCGCGTTCTCTGGATCACGCCGCTCCGCGCGCTCGCGGCGGACACGGAGCAAGCGTTGCGACAGCCGCTGGACGATCTCGGCATTCCGTGGTCGCTCGAGTCACGCACGGGCGATACTTCCGCCGCCGTTCGCGCGCGACAGGGGCGCCGTCTGCCGACAGCGCTCATCACGACCCCCGAGTCCCTCTCGCTCCTTCTCACCCGCGACGACGTCGCCGGCATCTTCGCCGATCTGCGCGCGGTGATCGTCGATGAATGGCACGAGCTGGTGGGGACGAAGCGCGGTGTGCAGGTCGAGCTCGCGCTCGCGCGGCTGCGCTCGTTGCGTCCGACGCTGCGCAGCTGGGGACTGTCGGCGACCATCGGCAATCTGCACGACGCGATGGATGCGCTGCTCGGACGGCACCCCGTGCGACCGCCGTCGCGCATCGTCCGCGGCGTCGATCCGAAGCGGGTCGTGATCGACGCGCTCATTCCGCCGGCGGTCACGCGCTTCCCGTGGGCCGGACACCTCGGCACCCAGATGCTGCCGCAGGTCATCGAGGCGATCGAGGAAGGGGAGAGTGCGATCGTGTTCACGAACACGCGCTCCCAGACCGAGATCTGGTACCAGGCGATTCTCGCCGCGCGTCCGGATTGGGCGGGGACGATCGCGCTCCATCACGGCTCCCTCGATCGGGCTCGGCGCGATTGGGTCGAGGCTGGGCTGCGCGACGGACGACTGCGCTGCGTCGTCGCGACGTCGTCGCTCGATCTCGGCGTCGACTTCTCGCCGGTCGACCGCGTGCTGCAGGTCGGAAGTCCGAAGGGCGTCGCGCGCCTGCTGCAACGCGCGGGGCGCAGCGGGCATCGGCCCGGTGCGGTGAGTCGCGTGACGTGTGTGCCGACGAATGCGCTCGAGTTGATCGAGGTCGCGGCGGCGCGCGACGGGATCGAGGCGGGGGTGATCGAGTCGCGTTTGCCGATCGACCGCCCGCTCGACGTCCTCGCGCAGCACGTCGTCACCGTGGCGCTCGGCGGCGGGTTCGTCGCCGAGGACCTGCTCGCCGAAGTGCGAACCACACGTGCGTACGCCGACCTGATGGACGACGAGTGGGCGTGGGTGCTCGCATTTCTCACCACGGGCGGCGACGCGCTGCGGGCGTACCCCGAGTATTCGCGAATCGCGCTCGAGAACGGACGGTACGTCGTACTCGATCGCGAGATCGCGCGCCGTCATCGGATGTCGATCGGTACGATCGTCGGCGACGCGCAGATCGGCGTCTTCTATCTGCGCGGCGGGCAGCTCGGATCGGTCGAAGAGTCGTTCATCGCGCGGCTCAAGCCCGGCGATCGATTCGTCTTCGCGGGCACGCCGCTCGAGTTCGTGCGCGTGCGCGACATGAAGGCATGGGTGCGCCGCGCGCCGAACTCCAAGGGCGCGATCCCGCGATGGATGGGGAGCAGGCTGCCGTTGTCGCGGATGCTCGCCGAGCTGTTGCGCCGTCGGCTCGGTGAAGCCGCGAACGGTGTCTATCGCGACCCGGAGATGCAGTCGATGCAGCCGTTGCTCGAGGTGCAGCGCAAATGGTCGCACATCCCGACGCACGACGAGCTGCTGATCGAGCAGGTGAAGACGCGCGAGGGATGGCACCTCTTCGTCTTCCCGTTCGAGGGGCGTCTCGTACACGAAGGGCTGGCCGCGCTGTGCGCGTACCGGATGTCGCGGTTCGCGCCGATCAGCTTCTCGATGGCCTCGAACGACTATGGATTCGAGCTGTTGTCGCCGGCCGAGCCGCCGATCGTGCGCGCGCTCGACGAAGGATTGTTCTCGCCGCACGAGCTGCTCGAGGACATCAACGCCGCGCTCAACGCGACGGAGATGGCGAAGCGGCAATTCCGCGAGCTCGCGCGCGTCGCCGGACTGGTGTTCCCGGGATTGCCGCGCTCGGGCAAGACGGCGCGGCAGCTCCAGGTCTCGAGCGGATTGTTCTTCGACGTGCTGCGCCGCTACGATCCCGGCAATCTCCTGCTCGGCCAGGCGTCGCGCGAGGTGCTCGAGCGGCAGCTCGAGAGCACGCGACTCGGCAGCACGCTCCAGCGACTGTCGACGTCGACCATCGTGCTCACCAATCCGCGCCGTCCGACACCGCTCGCGTTTCCCTTGCTCGTCGATCGAACGCGCGAGCGGGTGTCGTCGGAGTCGCTCGCCGATCGCGTGAGCCGCATGCAGCTCGCGCTGGAGCGCGCGGCGGGATGAGCGCCGAGCTGACCGTCGCTGGCGAGCCACTGGTGCTGCTCGCCGAGCGCGCCGCCTACTGGCCGTCGGCGTCGACGCTGCTCATCGCCGATCCGCACTTCGGCAAGGCGGCGACCTTTCGCGCGGCCGGCGTGTTCGTGCCCGGCGGCACGACGACCGAGACGCTGCGCCGCCTCGACCTCGCGCTCGACGCCACCGACGCAGTTCGCATCGTGTTCCTCGGCGACTTTCTGCACGCGCGCGAAGGCCGAGCGCCCGAGACGCTTCACGCGATCAACGAATGGCGCATCAGGCGCAGCGACGTCGAGATGCTGCTCGTGCGCGGCAATCACGACGCCCGCGCCGGCGATCCACCGCGCGAGCTGGACATTCACTGCGAGACCGGCCCCGTCGTCGAAGCGCCGTTCGTCCTCGCGCACCATCCGATGCGATCGGACGAAGGCTACGTGCTCGCCGGACATGTTCATCCCGGCGTCCGACTGCGCGGCATCGGACGGCAGCAGGCGCGCCTGCCCTGCTTCTGGTTCGGCGCATCCACCGCCGTGCTGCCGGCATTCGGGGAGTTCACCGGGCTCGCCGACATCGAGGTGGAGGAAGGCGACCGTGTGTGGGTCGTCGCCGAGTCAGACGTGATACGCGTCCAGGGATAGGATCAGAACAGCTCGATCTCCTGCCCCCGCACCACCAGCTCTTTCTGCCGGAACGTCCGCTCGAGCTCACCTCGATACCGCCGCCACCACTCACGATCGAGCTGCTCGACCATCACTTCGTACACGACGATGTCGTCGTGATTCGTCTCGCCGGTGTCCTCGTCCTGCCACAGTCCGCTCGCCGGCGCGCGGGTGTACGCGGTGAGTCCGCCGAAGCGTTCGGTGAGCTCGGCGCGTACACGGCGAAAGGTCGATTCGGGGAGGCGGTTGCCATCGTTGTCGAACAGCGGGAGCAGCAGTTGAACCAGTGTCACATCCGATCGGGCGAGCTGTTGAGTCGGTAGAGCACGAGCGCGGCGCGCTTCGTCTGCGGCGCGAGCATGCGCAGGTCGGCCGTCTCCTTCGCCGAGTGATCGTCGTGGCCGGAGAGACCAATGGCGTCGATGAGCATGGGCACGAGATGGGCCACGAACGAGACGTCGGCGGCGCCGGCGCGCGACGGGTCGACGCCGACGACCGCGCCGAGTCCGAGATCGCGGCTTGCCTTGTCGTACATCGCGAGCAGCTTGCGGTTGCCTGCCGTCGGGGCCATCGGCGGATAGCCTTCGTCGAAGGTGATCGTCGCCGTGGTGTGCGGGAGGTGCTTGTCGACGATCGCGCGCATCGTCTTCTGGGCGCGCGCGAGCTGCTCC
>CBHWBX010000082.1:0-11997 GCA_966111935.1 uncultured Gemmatimonadaceae bacterium | reverse complement strand
CGAACCTCGTGGTTCGACGCCAAGCACGGCGCTCGGCCCCTCGAACGTCGTCGCGTGCGACCACGGGTAGCGATACCACTGCTCCGAGAAGTACTTGATCGCCTCGCGCGCGATGCGGTTGACCTCCGGCCACTTGTCGGCCTTCGGGCGATACATGTCGTCGATGAGAATTCCGTCATAGCCGCTCGCGTCCCAGCGCAGCCCGGGCGCGCTCGCGAACGCGAAGTCGCGCACGTTCTTCGCCGTGAAGTGCCAGGTCTTGGTACCGCTCGCCGGCGCGCGTGCGGCTTCGGCCGCGCTCACGATCGCGATCGTCGTGTCCGACTTTCGCGCGAGCGCCAGGCGCTGCCGCTGCGTCGCCGTGAGCACCTGCTCGGGGTTCATCAGCTCACCCGTCGCCGCGACGAGGTTCGCCGCCGGCACGGTGAGCATGACGTCGAAGTCGCCGTACTCGAGGTAGAACTCGCCCGCGCCGATGTAGGGCTCATGGTTCCACCCCTTCACGTCGTCGAACACCGCCATGCGCGGATACCACTGCGCGATCTCGTAGAGATCGCCGTCGTGGCCCATGCGTCCCGCGCCCTGCGGCGGCACCTTGAAGTGCCAGCGCGCCGCGATGTCGAGCGCGGCGCCCGGCGCGAGCGGTGTGTCGAGATCGACGCGCAGCGTCGTGCCGTAGCGCGTCCGCTTCACCTCCTTGCCGGCGATCGTCATCGACTCGAGCTGCGGCGCGCTGTTGTATCCCTGGCAGGAAAAGTCGAACGACGTCCCGAGGAAGGACAGCGGCGGCTGATTGAGCTGGTTCGTGACGCTGTTCGGCTCGCAGATGTTCTGCTCGACGTGAAGCCACAGATAGGGCAGCGACTCTGGTGAGCGATTCAGATAGTGGATCGTCTCGCTGACGCGCACCTCGTTCTTCGTGGGGTCGAGCGTCGCCGTGATGCGATAATCGACCTTCAGCTGCCAGTAGCGAGGTCCCGGCCGGCCGTCGCCCGTGCGATACTCGTTCGGCGTCGGCAGGTCGAGCGGACGGAAGCGTGACGTATCGGTCACGTCGCGACGCGTCTGCGCCGCGAGCGGCGCGGTGGCGAGCAGGGAAGTGCACAGCGCGAGCAGAGCCGGGCGCGAACGGGGCATCGCGATTCTCGTCGAAGGCGTGGGTTTCACCGCCGAGCCGGCGGCGGTACGTTCAAGAATCTTGCGTCTCCTCAGGATCTACGGAACCACCGCGCGCATTCTCGCGGGCTATCTGTGGCTGCGGCTCTGGCGCCCGTTCGTGTCCGCCGAGCGGTATGCGACGTGGCTCGAGCGAAGGCATCGCAGGAGCGCGCGGCATCTGCACGCCGCGATCCTCGACGCTGGTGGGCTGTTCATCAAGGTCGGACAGCTGATCAGCATCCTCGCGAACTTCCTGCCGCCGGAATTTCGCAACGAGCTCTCCGGACTTCAGGACAGTCTGCCGCCGCGCCCCTATGACGACATCGCCTCGCGCATCCGCGACGAGCTCGGGGCGCCGCCGTCGGAGCTGTTCCTCGAGTTCGACCGCACGCCGCTCGCCACCGCGTCGCTCGCGCAGGTGCATGCCGCGACGCGCTACGATGGGAAGCGCGTCGCCGTGAAGGTTCAGCACCGCGACATCGAGCGCGTCGCTCGCCAGGACCTCGTCATCATTCGCCGGATCCTGCGGATCGTCCAGTACTTCACCGGCGTGCGCGGACTGGAATCGTACTATCCGGAGATCTCGCGCATGATCGGCGAGGAGCTGGATTTCGCCGCCGAGGCGCAGCACATCCAGGAGGCCGGCGCGACTTTCGCCGGTGATCCGATGGTGCGCGTGCCGGTGGTCGTCCACGAGCTGTCGACGGTCCGCGTGCTCACGACCGAGCTCATTATCGGCGACAAGATCACCGACTTCGCCGCGCTCGCCGACCGCGGTCTCGACCGGCGCACTCTCGCGGCGCGCGTCGTCGCCGCGTACTGCCGGATGATCTTCGTCACCGGCGTCTACCATGCCGATCCCCACCCCGGAAACATCCTCGTTGCCGACGACGGCGCGGTCGCGTTCGTCGACTTCGGCGCGGTCGGCCGGTTGCCGCCGCACATGCGCGACGGGATCCGTGCGTTCTTCGAAGGCGTGATCCGCCGGAATCCGGCGCAGATCACCGAATCGATTCGTGCGATGGGCTTCGTCGCGCGCGATCCGTCGAGCGGCGACGTCGCCCTGCGCGTCATCAACTACTTCCAGCGGAAGCTGTTCGATCAGATCGGCAGTGAGTCCTGGGGACTCGGCGATCTGCAGGTCGACATGCGGTCGCGGCTCGAGACGCTTGCCGACCTGCGCAAGCTCGACGTGAGCTTCCGCCAGCTGACCGCTACGTTTCAGGTGCCGACCGACTGGGTCCTGCTCGAGCGCACGCTGCTGTTGCTGCTCGGCCTGTGCACGGAGCTCGATCCGTCGTGGAATCCGATGACGGTGATTCGCCCTTATCTGGAGGACGTCGTGCTTGGCGAGGATCGCGACTGGATGACGCTCGCACGCGAAGGGCTGAAGGAGACGGTCCGCACCGCGATGGCCCTCCCTGAGGACGTCCAGACGACGCTCGCGCGCCTGAACCGCGGCGACGTCGCGGTCCGTGTCCCCGAGATCACCGCGGCCGCGCGCGTGATCTACGCCGGCGCACAGCAGCTGATCTTCTGCATCATCGGTACGACGACGGGCGTCATCGCCTATCAGGCGTACGACCGCGGCCGCGAGCGGATCGCCGTCGTTCTCGGCGCCGTCTCCGTCGCCACGCTCCTCGCGTTGGTATCGTCGATGCGACGGACGGCGCGCGGGAGCTGACGGCGCTCAGCAGCGCGCGGTATTGTTGCGTAATCTGGACGACGCCGGTTCTCCCCTCCCTCGTCTCGAGGAATCTCGCATGCGCGCCCCGATCCGTGCCCTCCTGTGTGTTGCCGCCGCGGCCCTCTCCGCCGCGCCCCTCGCCGCGCAGGAGAACTACGAGATCCAGGTCTACCCCTCGGCGACGGTCGGCCGCGGGATCACGATGTTCGAGCTCCACAGCAACTACACGACGCGCGGCGCCAAGACAGGCGCTTCGCTCGGCGAGTACCCGACCAATCACGCGCTGCACGAGACCGTGGAGATCACTCACGGCTTCAACGACTTCACGGAGCTCGGCTTCTACTGGTTCATGGCCAAGCCGACCGGGCGTGATTTTCAATTCGTCGGCACGCACATTCGCCCGCGCATCAGCGTTCCCGAATCCTGGAACTGGCCGGTCGGCGTGAGTCTCTCGCAGGAGTTCGGCTGGGCGAAGAGCCAGTTCTCGGCCGACAGCTGGACCTACGAGCTGCGCCCGATCGTCGACAAGCAGATGGGGCCCTGGTACATCTCTTTGAATCCCGTGCTCGGCAAATCGCTGCGCGGTCCAAACTCCGCCGAGCCGTTCGAGTTCACGCCGAACATCGACGTCGGGTACGACATCACGTCGCGGATCAACTTCTCGGTCGAGTACTACGGCGCCGCCGGCACGATCAGCCACCTCGAGCCGATCGAAGACCAGGCGCACATGATCTTCCCGGCGCTGAACATCGACTTCGGCCCGCAGTGGGAGTTCAACGTCGGTTACGGAACGTCGCTGAACGACCGGAGCGACAAGCACATCGTGAAGATGATCTTCGGCCGTCGTGTGGGGAAATGAACGGCCGAAGGCCGCGAACGTAAAGCTTGAACTCGCGGACGTAGGGATGGATCCAACTCGTTGAAGAACGAAGACGCGGAATGGGCGGAACGAACCGAAAAGAGCAAGGGGAAAAGCTCTTTTCGTTCCTGTTCCGCTCATTCCGCGTTTTCATTCCATCAGTTGGAAAATCAGCTCTACCGAAAGACCGAAACGCGCGAAGAGGAGATGGATCCTCTTCGCGCGTTTCGGCTTTTACTTCGCGGGCTTCGCTTACTTCCCGGCGTCCAGGTCGTTCCAGTTCATGATCGCGTTGAAGCCCAGGGCATACGTCCCCTGCGACTGCCACCGCCAGAACGGACGGAGCGCGAACATCACGAGGTGCCCCTGGCCGATCTTCTCGTCGACCAGCGTCGCGCGGTTCGTCAGGAGATCGCCGCGCTCGAGCGTGCCCGAGAGGAGAATGTTGTCGGCGTTCGCCGGGAACTGCATCACGACGCGCGTCGACGAATTCGGATCGGCACTGAGGCCGGCGACCGCCGCCGGTGCGGCGCCGGCGCCGCCGAACCCTTCACCACCGAAGCCGCCCGCGCCGCCACGACCACCACGGCCCGACTGGCCGGCCTGCGCGACGTTGAAGTCGTTGCCGATGCTCGTCGCGACGCCGTACGCCGTGCCCGAGTGATCCGGATCCCACGCCGAGAGCTTGAGCGGGCTGGCCATCGGCGTGATGTTCTGGCCGTTCGCACCGATGCGGCCACCGCGCCCCGCGGCACCCGCGTCGGCGACGGTCGTCGCGCCGGCGCCGGCATTCAGCACCGGACCGCTGTTGAAGTAGATCGGCACCTCGCTGCGATTGTAGCCGTACACGAGCGGGCTCTTCGCATCGGAGATCACGCTGCGCAGGATCGTGCCGCGCGCGAACAGGCCGCTCGCCGCTTCGTACTTCACGCCCGGCGTGAGGTTCATCTGCGGGAGGATCTGCGCCGTGTTGCCTTCGGTGATGACCGTGCCGCCGTGCTGGATGAACGCGTAAAGCGCCTTCATGCCCTCGTCACCGAGCGCGCCGCGCACGTCGCTCGTCGAGTCCGGGAAGCCGAGCGACGGGAACTCCTTCGTGCTCTTGTACGGCACCGGCGTGCTGCCGGTGACCTTCGGGCCGACGCCCGACCCGCCGTGCGGATAGATGATCACGTCGAACTTCGAGCGCAGATCGCCCATCTTCGCGACTGCGTTCTCCCCAAAGTAGGTGTACGGCACGCCGTAGGTATCGAGCGCCGCGCGCACCCAGCCTTCATCCTGCGTCCGCGTCCAGCTGTGGATGTAGCCGATGCGCGGGATGTCGAGGTCGTGCTGCTTCACCATCGGCGCCGACGCGACCGCGTAGCCGGTGAGGCCGAGCGACTTGAGCGACGCATCGAGCGCGGCGCGGTTGCCGCCGCTGATGATGATCGCGCCCGGCGCGAAGGTGTGCCCGTCGGCCGAGAACGATTCTTCGGCGGCGGCCATCTTCGTGCTCGCGTTCTTGAAGCGGAAGGTGACGAGCGCGTTGTCGCTGTTGTTCTCGACGACGATCGTGCCGCCGTTCCCGCTGATCCCGCCCGACGCGACGACGTCCTTCTTCTGCGCCAGCGGCGTCATCGCGGCCTTTAGGACCGCCTTGTCGGTGATCTCCTTCACGTCGATGTTGCGCATCAGCGGGAAGGTCCAGCCGGTGTCGTCATAGGGCGACGGGTTGGCCGGCGAGAAGTTCTGGAGCGAGAAGTACATGTCGGCGAGCGTGCGGAACGGCTGGTCGCCGCGGACGATGTAGTCGCCCGGATTCACCTGCACGTTGCCGAACTTCGCCGCCGACGTCGCGACGTGGAACTCGAGCCCCTGCGTCTTGAGCTCGTTCACCGCTTCCGCGGCGTTCTGGCGCGCGTGCTGATTCGCGGGGATCACCCACGCCGCCACGGTGCCCGGCTTCGTCGTGCCCTTCTCGACGGCGCGCTTGTTCTTGCGCCAGTAGTTGTCGAGGAACATCTCCTTGTCCTTCGCCGTCCGGGACAGGGAGAACAGAATCGCGGATTCCTGAATATTCGTGTTGGCGCGCGGGCTCCACATGATGGAATCCAACGGCGGGTTCGGGCGGAACCACTCCTTGCTCGTCGTCGTGATCGGCGGCTTGACGACGTAGTTCTGGCAGGCGCCCGAGCAGAAGCTCTGCACCTCGTAGAACCGGCCGATCGCGTTGTGGGTGTGCGCGATGAAGAACATGTAGTTCGGCACCCAGCCGTCGTAGAACCCGTAGGTCCAGACGCCCGGGACGCCGCGCTTCGTCATCTCCATGACGTCGTTCTTCGCGAGATACCACCACTCGTCGACGACGATCGGGTCGAGTGCGTCGTTGTACGGGCCCGTGCCCGTGGACGAATAGAGATAGGTCTGCGCCTCGTGCAGGTCGTGCATGATCGTCGGCGCCCACTCGAGCTGCATCCGCGTCACGGCCTTCGTGAGCTCGAGGAACTGGCCCATGCCGTCGCGGTTGTTGTCGTGCTGGACGTACTTGCCCCAGTACATCAGCGACAGCGGACCACCGCGGCCGCCGGCGGCGCCCTCGCTCGGGTGCTCCTTCAGGAACTTCTCGTTGAAGTAGTGGTTGTCCACGTATTTCTCGCGGCCGTCCACCTCGACAACGGGAGTGATGAAGGTGATGACGTTGTTGCGAATGTTCTGGATGAACGGCGTCTCTTCGACCACCAGGCGATATGCCAGCTCCATCAGCATCTCGGGGCCGCCCGATTCGGGCGAGTGCATGCCGCTCGTGATGTAGTAGATCGGTTTCGCCGTCTTGATGAGCTGCTGCGCGCGCGCTTCGCTCGTCTTGCGCGGATCGGTCAGCTCCTTGAGGTAGCCCTTGTAGGTGTCGAGCTTCGCGAGCGTCGCATCATCGGCGATCGCGAGCACGACGATGTCGCGCCCCTCTTCGGTCTTGCCGATCGTCCAGTACTTCGCGCGCTTCGGCGCCGCGGTGGCCACGGCCTTGAGGTAGCGGTGGATGTCCGCCGCGTGATCGAGGATCCCCGAGTCGCCGACGATGTGGCCGAGGAACTTGAGCGGAGTGGGGACGGTCGTCGACGCCGGCAGATGGTCGACGAGCTCCGTCGAGATCCGCGGGTCCGACAGACGCTTCTTGATCAGCGCCGTGTACTCCTGATCGATCTTCTGCGTCGCCTGCGCCATGGCGACGGTCGGCGCCAACACGCCGGCGGCCGCGATCGCGAAAGCCCATCGCCGCAGCGATGTTCTCGAACTGGACATGCTTCTCCTGCCTGTAGGAAGTAGAGAGCTGAGCGCCGAATTGGGGAATTGGGCCTCGTTATCAGTACGCACGAACGGGGGAAAGCGCGACGGGGAAACCCCCGATCCGGGTTGCATGCCGTTCGGGACCCGCGATCGGGCCCCGGAACGCGTCCGGTTCTGTATACAAAGCATCACGGAACGGCCCTTGCCTATCTCGCGGGCCGGTAACTCGTTGATGACGCTTCACTTCCATCGGCCGCACCTCCCTTGGGCCACGCGCTTCGCCCGCCACCACCCGAGAGCATACCTCGGGTTGCACATCGTTGGTGGGCTCCTGCTCTCCGCGCTCTGCGCCTGGGCGTTCTACGTCATGGCCGAAGCGCTGCCGCGGCGCGGCGTGATGGTCCACACCGATCACCGCATCGCGCGGTGGATGGAAGGGCACAACACGGAGGCGGGGGAGCACATCGCCCTCGCGGCGTCGTTGTTCGGCGATCACCTCCTCTGGCCGCTCGTCGGTGTCGTCACGCTCGTCCTGCTCGTGCGGCGCGCCTGGCCGCAGGCCGTGCTGCTCGCCTGCGGCGCCGGCGGCAGCGCGCTGCTCAACTTCATCATCAAGTCGCAGGTCCACCGCGGCCGCCCGATCTTCGCGACCGAGTTCGGCGTCGACCACTCGAGCTTTCCGAGCGGCCACGCGATGAACTCCACGGTCGCGTATGGACTCATCGCGTATCTCATCGGACTGCGGTTGCACAGCCAGCGCGCCCATGCGTGGCTCATCGTCGCCACCACCGCGATCGTGCTCGGGATCGGCTTCACGCGGATCTATCTCGATGTGCACTTCCTGAGCGACGTCTTCGCGGCCTACGCGGCCGGCGGCCTGTGGCTGGCCGTCTGCATCACCGCCTTCACCTTCGTCCGCACCGCGCGCGCGAGTGAGCCGTGACTGACGAGCGCATCGCGATCGATCGCGCCTTCTGGGCCTGGGTCGTCGGCGGAGCGTTCATGGCGCTGTTCGCCGGCGCGCTCTACGCGCACTACCTGAGCGCTTCTCCCGGCTGGACCAGCGGCTTCCCCTGGGAGGTCACGGTGCTGCGCGCGGTGCACGCGCCGCTCCCGGTCATCCTCGATCGCGCGGTGCTCCTGCTCCCCTGGCTCGGCACCAACATCACGATCATTCCCGGCGTCGCGATCGCGACGTACCTGCTGGCGAAGCGCCGACGCACGGATCTGATCGTCGCGCTGATCGCCGCCGCGGCGGGGAATTACGTGATCGGATTCGCGCTCAAGTTCGCGTTCGATCGACCGCGCCCGGAGCTCTGGCCTGGACGCGGTGAATACACCGGGCCGTCGTATCCGAGCGGCCATGCGATGATGGCGACGTCGGTGCTGTTCGTCGTCGCCTACCTGCTGCGGCGCGAGCGCGGCTGGCGATGGCCGTACGTCGCCAACCTGGTCTTCGGCCTTCTCACGATCTACTCGCGCCTCTACCTCGGCGTGCATTGGCCGACGGATGTGCTGGCCGGCATCCTCATCGGGGTGATCTGGCTCGCCGCGATGCTCCGCGCGTTCGACGCGAGCACCGACGACCTGTTCGATTTCGAACAGTATGTCCCAGCCTCGACCGGGACGACCGGGCAGTCCTCTACTCAAGTGGCGGACTGACAGCGGCTTAGCGAAAGCCGGGCAGGGAACGGGATCTGCCGTCGGGGCGGGAGGCTGTTGATCGCGTCTCCCTCTCCCCCAGGACGATGATCTCCAAAGACCTCGCCTTCGCTACGCGGACGCTGCGCAAGAATCCGGCGTTCACCCTCACGGCCATCCTCACGATCGCCCTCGGCATCGGCGCCAGCACGGCGATCTTCAGCGTCGTCAATGCCGTGCTCCTGCGGCCACTCCCGTACAGGAACCCCGACCGTCTCGCCCTCGTCTGGACGGACATGGTCGCCCGCAAGGTGTTCGACTTTCCATCGCCGACCGGCGATGTGGGCGACATCAAGCAGCAGGTGACGGCGTTCGAGAAGGTCGCGCTCATCGCGAACGGGCGCGCGAACTACATGGGTGCCGACGGGAAGCCTGAGCAGATCACGACGTCGTTCGTCTCGACGGACTTCTTCAGCACGCTCGGCGCACCGATCGCCTTCGGCCGGAACTTCGCCGCCGAGGATGGAACACCGTTCACGGCGCCGCAGAATCCCGATCCGGATGCGCCGCCGCCGCCGCGCCTCCCGAACATCACCATCCTCAGCCACGCCTTCTGGCAGCGGCATTTCGGCGCCGACTCGTCGGTGATCGGCAAGACGGTGCAGGTGAACGGCAACGACGCGTTGATCGTCGGCGTGCTGCCGGCGGATTTCAGCGTCGTCTTCCCGAGCGGCACGGGCGTCGAGCCGCGGTCGGACGTGTACATCGCGGCGCGCGTCAATTACGCGAACGGCTCGCGCATCAATCTCCAGTGGCGGCTGATCGCGCGCCTCGCGCCGGGCGCGACGCTCGCCACGGCGAAAGCGCAGCTCGACAAGCTGACCGCGGAGCTCAAGGAGAAGTATCCGATCAAGAAGGCCGCGGGCATGGTCCTCCGCGCCGAGCCGATGCAGGCGGACGTCGTGAAGTCGGTGCGTCCGGCGATCCTCGCGCTCATGGGCGCGGTGCTGTTCGTCCTGCTGATCGCCTGCGCGAACGTCGCGAACCTGCTCCTCGTGCGCGCCGCGGCGCGCGAGCGCGAGCTTGCCGTTCGCGCCGCGCTCGGCGGATCGCGGGGCGTGCTGATCCGGCAGATGCTCGCGGAGAGTGTCGTGCTCGCGGGCGCGGGCGGCGTCCTCGGACTGCTCTTCGCGAAGATGGGCATCAGCCTCCTCCTCGCGATCGCGCCGGCGAATCTCCCGCGCGTCTCGGATGTCGCGCTCGATCCGATGGTGCTCGCGTTCACGGTCGGCGTCGCGCTGCTCTCGGCGCTCGTCTTCGGCATGTTGCCGGCGCTGCGCGCGTCGCGTCCCAACCTTGCGCAGACATTGCGCGCGGGGGGACGGTCGCCGGGGCTGGTGTCGGGTTCGCGGCTGCGCCAGGGCGTGGTGATCGCCGAGGTGGCGTTGTCGTTCGTCCTGCTCATCGGCTCGGGGTTGATGCTGCGCAGCTTCCGCGCGCTGCAGCGTGTCGATCCGGGCTTCGATCCGAACGGCGTGCTCACCTTCACCGCGTTCAACACGCGCCTGCGCAGTCCCGACGAGGGCCGCGCGTACGTCGACAACCTGGAGCGCCGCCTTTCGGCGATCCCCGGCGTGTCCGCGGTGACCGCGGCATCGCCGCTGCCGCTCGACGGCCAGGATGCGAACATGCGCTGGGGGCCGCCGGAAGCGGCGAGCGATGCGTCACGCTTCCAGCAGGCGACGCTGCACGTCGTGAAGCCCGGCTACTTCACGGCGATGAAGACGCGCCTGCTCGCCGGACGCCAGTTCTCGTCCGCCGAGAACGTGCAGACGAATCGCGCCCTCGTCATCGACGACGTGCTCGCGGCGAAGGCGTTCCCTGGTGTGCGCCCGCAGGACGTCGTCGGCAAGCAGCTCTTCTGCCGCATCAACTCGCCGGAGCCCGGCTACTACGAAGTGATCGGCGTCGTGCAGCACCAGCGCCATCTGAGTCTCGCGACGGAAGGTCGCGAGGCGGCGTTCGTCCCCGAAGGGATGTTCGGCTTTGGCGCCGCGAGCCGCTGGGCGATTCGCACCACCGGCGATCCGACCCGTCTCGCTCCCGAAGTGCGGCGCGCCGTGACGGAGATCGACGCGAGCGTGCCGATCGGCGAGATGCGTCCGATGAGCGAGTACGTCGATCGCGCGATGGCATCGACGCGCTTCTCGCTCGTCCTCATCGCCGTCTTCGGCGTCGTCGCCGCGACGCTCGCCGCGATCGGCCTCTACGGCGTCGTCGCGACGCTCGTCCGCCAGCGCACCGCCGAGATCGGCGTCCGCATGGCCTTCGGCGCGACGAGCGACGGCATCTTCCGCCTGATCGTCGGCCAGGGTCTCGTCCTGAGCACGATCGGCATCGCCGTCGGCCTCGTCGCGGCGTTCCTGCTCACGGGGGCGATGGAGAAGGCGAACATGCTCATTCAGATCAAGCCGACCGATCCGACGACGTACGCGGCGATCGCGGTGCTGTTCGTCGGGATTGCGATGGTCGCATGCTGGATCCCGGCGCGGCGGGCGGCGAGGCTGGATCCGAACGTGGCGTTGCGGGAGGAGTGAGGCGAAGAGGCGAAAAGCGCTCGGCAGAAGCGCCCAGCAGAAGCGCTCAGCAGAATCGCCTGGCAGAAGCGCTCAGCAGGAGCGCTTTTGCTCAGCGCCTGTGCTGAGCGCCCTTGCTGAGCGCCTGTGCTGAGCGCCCTTGCTGAGCGCCTCTGGATTAGTCTCTGATCGCCACCAACGGATCCACCCTCATCGCCCTTTGCGCCGGCACCAGGCACGCCAGCAGCGCGACCGCGAAGATCGAAACGCCGACCGCGCCGTACGTCGTCGGATCCGTCGGCGAGACTCCGAAGAGCAGCGACTGCACGACCCGCGTGAGCGCGAGTGCGCCGAGCACCCCGATCGCGATGCCGGCGAGCGCGATCGTCATCCCCTGGCGCAGCACCAAACTCACGATCCCGCCCGTGCTCGCGCCGAGCGCGACGCGAATGCCGATCTCGCGACGACGTTCGGTGACGAGGTAGGACAGCACACCGTACGTCCCGATTGCCGCGAGGAGCAGTGCCACTCCCGCGAAGATCCCGAGCAGCAGGGAGAGGAACCGCTGGCGGCTCACCGAATCGGCGAAGACGCCGCTCATGTCGCGCATCTGAATGATCGGAAGGCCCGGATCCATCGAGCGGACGACGGCTTGAATCGGTCCGGCGAGCGCGCTCGCCGGCCGCGACGAGCGGAGTACGAAGTTCACCGACGTCGGCGCGAAGCCGTTGATGCGCGGGCCCTGTTCGACGTTGAAGTACACCTCGGTGCCGACCTTCTGATCGAGGCCGCCCTGCTTCACGTCCTTC
>CBHWBX010000081.1:0-12033 GCA_966111935.1 uncultured Gemmatimonadaceae bacterium | reverse complement strand
GCGGAAGCGTACATGCTCGAGCTCCGCGGCGTCCCGACGCGCGCCCAGCTCAAGCCGGGGAGCGCGGTCTACACCTCCGGGCTGGGCGGGACGTTCCCGCGCGGCATCGCGATCGGGTCGATCGTCGAGGAGATCAAGACCTCGGAGGTCTGGACGCGGACCTATTTGGTCCGTCCGGCGGTAAGTCCGTCGAAGGTGACGACGGTGCTCGTGCTGATTCCGGATCGGGTGACGCAGGGGATTGGAAACGTTTGGGGCGCCGCAGCCAACGCCGATTCGGCGACCCGGCGGATCGCCGCCGCGGGGGACTCGATCGCCAAGGCGGCTGCGGCCCTCGAGGCGCGCGCCCGCCAGGCGACGCTGGATTCGGTCCGTCGGGTGACGATCGATTCGGTGAAGCGCTCCCTGGGCGTGCCGCTGAACGCCGCCGACAGCGCCGCCATGCGCGCCGGCGCGGCGGCTGCGGCACCGGCAACCCCGGGCGTGGTGCCTGGTGCGCCTGCCGTACCCAACCAGACGGCACCAGTCGTGCGTGATACGACACGTATTCGTCGCCCCGCGGCCACGCCGGTTCCGCGCCGCGACTCCATTCGGCCTGACACTACCACTCGAACGCAATGAACTGGACCGGCGCCGCGCGGACGATTCTCGTTTGCGCGATCCTGATCGTCCTGCACTATACGCTTCGACCCCTGCTCGCCTGGCGAGCGTCGGTCGATTTCCTCGTCGTCGCACTGCTGCTGGGCTCGGTGCGGATGCGCCCGGGCGCGGCCGCGGTGTACGGTTTTCTGCTCGGCCTCGTGTCCGACTCCTTGGCGGTCTCAGGCTTCGGCGCCGCCGCGCTGGCGATGTCGATCGTTGGATTCGCCGCGTCCTGGCTCAAGGCCGTATTTTTCGCGGACAACCTCGCCTTGAACGGATTCTTCCTGTTCCTCGCGAAATGGGTCTTTGATTTGATTTTCTTGATCGTCGGCCACCGCGCTTCCGGCGCGGAGTTGGCGATGCAGATCTTCGTCTGGTCGCCGCTGTCGGCAGCGGTGACGGCGGTGGCCGGCGTGATCGCGTTGTCGTTGTTGAGACCGCTGATGGAAGCGCGTACGACATGAGCTTTCACCCGAATGACATCGTTCGACGCGGACGCGTCGCGAGCGTCATCGTGTGTGGGGTCCTGGTCTTTCTGCTCAGCGCGTTCTTCCGCGCCCAGGTGCTGAAGAACGAGCAGTATTCGCTGCAGTCGGAAGAGAACCGTCTTCGCCAGATCCCCACGGCGGCGCCACGCGGGCGCATCCTCGACCGGAACAACAAGCCGATCGCCGAGAACGTCGTCGGCTACTCGGTCGCGCTCCTCGCGCTGAACGAGGACACGCTGCGCACGACGCTCACGCGCCTGCGCAACGTCGTCCAGCTCACGAACAAGCAGTTCGAGGACGCCATCGGCCGCTTCCGGCGCGACCACAACCGGCCGACCGTCATCATTCAGGACGCGTCGTTCGACGTCGTGTCGGTGCTCGAGGAGCACCACCAGGATTTTCCGAGCCTGCTGATCCAGACCGCGCCAAAGCGCATCTATCCGGACGGCTCGGCGGTCGGCGGTTTCGTCGGCTACATCAGCGAGATCAGCCAGAACGAGCTCGCCGAGATGAGCAAGGACGGCTACAAGCCTGGCCAGCTCGTCGGCAAGCAGGGGCTCGAGAAGCAGTACGAGAAGGAGCTGCGCGGCCGCGAAGGTATCCAGTTCGTCGAGGTCGACGCGCGCAATCGCATCGTGCCGAACGGGCGCGCGCGCGAGGACGTGACGCCGGCCGAAGGCCCGCCGCTCTACACGAACATCGATCTCGATCTGCAGGAATTCATGCACACGCTGTTCGCGGACACGATCGAGGCGGGCGCGATCGCGATGGTGCCGCAGACGGGCGAAGTGCTGGCGATGTACAGCTCGCCGTCGATCGATCCGAACCGATTCGTCGGCGGTGTGCCGGCGTCGTACTACGACTCGCTGCGCAACGATCCGCGGAAGCCGCTGTATAACAAAGTGCTACAGTCGAAGCAGCCGCCCGGATCGACGTTCAAGCTCGCGACGTCGGTGCTGGGGCTCGAGGACAGCCTGATCACCTTCGACTCGCACATGCCGCAGGCGTGTAACGGGTACTACTACTTCGGCAATCGCACCTGGCACTGCTGGAAGAAGGAAGGCCACGGCTCGCTGAATCTCGCCGGCGCGATCGCGCAGTCGTGCGACGTGTACTTCTATCAGCTCGGCCAGAAGCTCACGCTCTCGCGAATCGTCGCCGGCGGCGTCTCGCTCAACTTCGACAAGCGCAGCGGCATCGATCTGCCCGAAGAGAGCAAGTCGGAGTTCCCGAACGCGCTGCCGGACTACTTCAACAAGAAGTACGGCGCGCGTGGATGGACGCCAGGTGAGAAGGAGCTGAACCTGTCGATCGGCCAGGGTGAGAATGCGCAGACGATTCTCAACATGGCGAAGTTCTACTCGGCGCTCGCGACCGACGGCAACGAACCGGTGCCGATGATCAAGCGCGGCGCGCCGAAGAAGAACCAGTCGATCAAGCTCGCGCCGCAACAGATGGCTCAGCTGCGCACGGCGATGGCCGGCGTGCTCCAGGCCGGTGGTACGGCGGCGGCGTCGGCGATCAAGGGAATTCAGGTCGCGGGCAAGACCGGTACGGCGCAGACGCTCCGCTACAGCAAGAACGGCAAGCCGCTCTACTGGGCGTGGTTCGCCGGCATGGCGCCGGCGGAAAATCCAAAGGTCGTAGTGGTCGTGATGTTCCCGGACGTCGAGTTCGAAGGCTCGACGGCGGCCGGCTTCGCGACGAAGATCATCGAGCGGTATCTCAAGGTGAAAGTGGACGACGCCAGCATCGAGCGGACCGGTTGATGAAGACCGGACGCCGAATCAACGTAGACATTCCGCTCGTCGCCGCGGCGATCGCGCTCACGATCTTCGGGATCGCGATGGTGTTCTCGGCGGGGAAGACGGATTTCCGCACGCCGGCGACGGGGCAGTGGAAGCCGCAGCTCATCTGGGCGCTGATCGGCATCGGCGGCGCGATCGCCGTGAGCCGTGCGTCGGTGCGACTGATCGAGTGGATGACGGTGCCGGCGTATGCGTTCACGCTGCTGCTGCTCATCGCGTTGCTCGTCGGCCTTGGCTCGGGCGCCGGCACGGCGACGAGCACGGCCGGCTGGCTCACGATCGGCGGCAAGCGATTGGGCCAGCCTGCCGAGCTCGCGAAGCTCACCGTGGTGCTGATGCTCGCACGCGTCCTCGCGCAAAATCGCGTCGCGCCGAAGTCGATCATGGAGCTGTGGAAGCCGATGGCCGTCGCCGGTGTCCCGCTCGTCCTGATCATGGCGCAGGGCGACCTCGGCACGTCGATCGTATTCGTCGGAATCTTCTTCGCGATGCTGTTTTGGGCCGGCGTGCCCTGGCAGGTGCTGGTGCTCATCGCGAGCCCGGTGATCAGCCTCATGCTCGGATTCGATTCACGAATCTGGGGCGCGTGGTTCCTGCTGCTCGTCGCGCTCGTGCTCTGGTACAAGCCGTTCCTGGGCGAGGCACTGACCGTCATCGCGCTGAGCGTGATGGCGGGCATCGCGGGGCCGATTCTCTGGGAACACATGAAGCCGTACCGGCAGAATCGACTGCGCGTGTTCCTCGATCCGTCAGTCGACCCGCGCGGCAGCGGCTACCACGCGCTGCAGTCGCAGATCGCGATCGGCTCGGGCGGGTGGCTCGGTCGCGGCTATCTGAACGGTCCGCAGAAGCGTCTCGCGTTCCTTCCCGAGCAGTACACCGACTTCATCTTCGCCGTGGTGGGCGAAGAGCTCGGCTTCATCGGCGTCGCGCTCGCGATCACCCTGTTCCTGTTCATCTTCCTCCGCGTGATCCGCATCTCGGAGCGCGCGAACGACTCGTTCAGCAGCCTCGTCGCATTCGGCCTGCTCGCGAGCTGGTTCACGCACGTGCTCGAGAACGTCGGCATGACGTTGAGCCTCATGCCGATCACCGGCATCCCGCTCCCGTTCTTCAGCTACGGCGGCTCGTTCATGCTGGCGTGCTGGCTGGCGATCGGGATTCTGGCTCGGATCTCGAGTGAGGGGCGCGGGACGGTGGGTGGACCGTTGAGAGTCTAGAGCGCCCCGCCGGGCGGCGCGCGGAAGGGGGCGCGGGTCCCCCACGCGGGAGGGGCCGCGCCCCCCGCGGGGGGGGGCGCGCGAGGCGCGCGGATTAGCAGCGAGCGAAACCGGAATGCGTCTCCAAGAGGCGCCCTTTGTTTTTGCCAGCGTCGCCACGGCGACGCCCATCCGCGGCGACGCCGCCCATCCGTCGCCGCAGCGCGGCGGCCCACCCCGCGCGAAGCGCGAGGCCTCACGGTCTTACCATCCGGCCTCAGCCCCAGCTAGTTTCCACGAATGGCCTGGTTCCGCAAGGAAAAGAAGCCCCGGCAGCCCCGGCGGGAGCGGTTGGAGATTCCAGCCGACGTCTGGGAGAAGTGTGAAGCCTGTGGGCATACCGACATTCGCGAAAAGTTCGTTCGCAATCTGAACGTCTGCCCGAACTGCGATTATCACCGTCGCATTCGGGCCAACGACTATTGCAACCTGCTTCTCGATGACGGCTCCGTCGAAGAGGTCGAGGTCGATCTCAAGTCCACGGATCCGCTCGGCTTCCCCGAGTATCCGGCGCGCCTCAAGAAGTCGCTCGCCAACGCGGGCGATACCGATGCGCTGTTCGCGGCCACGGGCACGCTCGATTCGCTGCCGGTGAACCTCGGCGTCATGGATTTCGCCTTCATGGGCGGTTCCATGGGCTCGGTGGTCGGCGAGAAGATCGCGCGTCTGGGCCAGCGGTCGCTCGAGCGGAAGTATCCGCTCATCGTCGTCAGCGCGTCGGGCGGCGCGCGCATGCAGGAAGGCGTGCTGTCGCTGATGCAGATGGCCAAGGTCTCGACCGTGCTCGGGCAGCTCGCTGAACGGCGGATCCCGTACATCTCGATCCTCACCAACCCGACCACGGGGGGCGTGAGCGCGAGCTACGCGATGCTCGGAGACGCGATCCTCGCCGAGCCAGGTGCGGTCATCGGCTTCGCCGGTCCGCGCGTCATCAAGCAGACGCTGGGACAGGATCTTCCCGAAGGGTTCCAGACCTCCGAGTTCCTGCTCGACCACGGCATGCTCGACTGCGTCTCCCATCGCCGCAATCTCAAGCGGACGGTGAGCCAGCTCCTGCGGCACATGTCCGGGCGTCCCGCGGCCACCGGTTGGACGAGCTGAAGTCCTGAACGAACCGCCCGCATGGGCGCGTAGTGAAGGATCGTTTTCTCTACCGTGACCGACTTTCAAAAGGCCCTGGACTACCTCTTCGCCCGCACCACGGGCGGGTTCAAGTTCGGCCTCGAGCGGACCCACGCGCTGCTCGCCCATCTCGGGAATCCCGAGCGGCGCTATCCGTCGATTCACATCGCCGGCACCAACGGCAAGGGGAGCAGCGTCGCCACGATGTACGCGCTGCTCTCCGCGCGCGGGCTGCGCGTGGCGACGTACACGTCGCCGCACCTCGTCGATTTCCGCGAGCGGATGATGGTCGGCGGCGTCGCGATTCCCGCGGACGATGTGACGGCATTCATCGAGCGGCACACGCCGTTCGTCGAGGAGATCGGCGCGTCGTTCTTCGAGGCGACGACGGCGATGGCGTTCGAGTACTTCGCGCGCGCCGGCGCCGACGTCGCGATCATCGAGGCCGGGCTCGGCGGACGGCTCGATTCGACGAACGTGCTCGACCCGATCGTCGCCGGCGTGACGTCGATCGGCCTCGATCACACCGAATACCTCGGCGATACGCTCGAGGCGATCGCCGGCGAGAAGGCGGGCATCTTCAAGACCGGACGTCCGGCGGTGATCGGCGAGCGAGAACCGCGGATTCGCGATCTGCTCGCCGAGCGCGCGCTCCAGGCGGGCGCCTCGTCGGTGCGGGTCGCCTCGGAAGAGGTGCGGCTTCACTCGGTGGACGTGAGCGCCCATGGGACGACCTGTGCAGTCGAGTGGAAGGAGCAGCGCGCGACGCTGACGACGCCGCTCGCCGGGCAGCATCAGGCGTCGAATCTGGCGTTCTCGCTCGTCATGCTCGATGCCGCGGGCCCGCGGTACGCGACCGACCTGCCGACGGCGCAGCGCGATCTGGCGCGCGTGCGAATCCCCGGGCGCTTCGAGCAGTTCGGCCGGTTCATCTTCGACGTCGCGCACAACCCGGCGGGCGCGGATGTCGTTGCACGGACGATCGACGCGGTGCGTCCGCCCGAGCCGATCACCGTGGTGCTGTGCGTCCTCCGCGACAAGGATTGGCGCGCGATGATGACGACGCTCGCGCGGGTGGCGAACCGGTTCATCCTCACCATGGCGCCGACCGCGCCCGCGAGTCGTGCGTGGGACCTTGGCGAGGCACTCGCATTCGCGCGCGAGCACGGCCTCGGCGCCGAGTCATTGTTCGATTTCCGAGTGGCGCTGGGTCGCGCCGAGTCGGAGGAAGGGACGGTGCTGGTTACCGGCTCCTTTCACACCGTCGGCGACGCGATGGCGATCCTCGGCCACTCGCCCCTGTCAGGATGACACGGAGGCCCGGGTCCGACTAACTTTCCTGGATGGCTCAGGGAGCATTACCCGGGTTTCGCGACTTCTACCCAGACCAATTCGCCGAGCGCGCTCACATCATGAATGTGTGGCGCGACGTGGCGCGTCGCTTTGCGTTCGTCGAGTACGACGGTCCGCCGCTCGAGCCCCTCGAGCTCTACACGAAGAAGAGCGGTGAAGAGATCGTCGGGCAGCTCTACAACTTCACCGACAAGGGCGGCCGCGAGATCTCGCTGCGCCCGGAGATGACGCCGACGCTCGCGCGTATGGCCGCGGCGAAGGCGAATGCGCTGCGCAAGCCGATCCGCTGGTTCTCGATGCCGCAGCTGTTCCGCTACGAGCGCCAGCAGCGGGGGCGCCTGCGCGAGCACTTCCAGCTCAACGTCGACGTGATCGGCGAAGCCGACGTCACCGCCGACGCCGAGCTGCTCGCCGTCGCGATCGAGATCATGAAGGGTTGCGGGCTGTCGCACGAGGACGTGCGGGCACGCGTCTCCGATCGCCGCCTGCTGCGGGCCCTCCTCGCCGAGCTGGGCGTGAACGACGAGCAGTCGTCGGCGGTGTTCGCGGTCGTCGACAAGATCGAGCGCCAGCCGCGCGACGTCTCGCGCGAGAAGCTCATCGCCGCGGGAATGACCGCCGATGCGATCGAGCGGCTCTTCGGTCTCATCGGCGACGACGTCACCCTCGACAAGATCGAGCGCGAGTTCGGCGCGTCGACCGAGGTGATGGCGCGCCTCGCCGATCTGCGACGCTACTTCGAGTACCTCGAGGGGCTCTGTGTGCTCGAGTGGGTGACGATCGATCTCAAGATCGTCCGTGGCCTCGCGTACTACACGGGCATCGTCTTCGAGCTCTTCGACGCGAAGGGCGAGCTGCGCGCGATCTGCGGCGGCGGCCGATACGACAATCTCCTTCAGGCGCTCGGCGGCGTCGATCTGCCGGCGCTCGGCTTCGGGATGGGCGACGTGGTGCTCGCCGAGCTGCTGCGCGATCGGGGGTTGCTTCCGTCGACGACGCCCGGCCCCCAGGTCTGGGTGGCGGCGGAAGCAGCGGCGATGGACCGCGACGTACGTCGCGCCGCGACCGTGCTGCGGCGCCACGGCGTGAGCGTCGAGTACGCGCTGCGCGAGCAGGCGCTCATGAAGCAGGTGAAGGCCGCGAAGTCCGCGGGCGCGCAGTGGGTGCTCACCCTGCACGATCGCACGACCGGAGCGGCACCGCATACGTGGAGTCACGAAGCGCCGCCCGAATGGGACCGGCTTCTCACGGATATCGATCTCTAGCACTCATACACTTCCATGGCTGACGACAAGAAGCTCACCTCCCGCGCCGACGACTTCAGCGCGTGGTACAACGAGGTCGTGCTGCGCGCCGAGCTTGCGGATTACTCGCCGGTGCGCGGCTGCATGGTCATTCGCCCCAACGGCTACGGGATCTGGGAGCGGATGCAGCGGTCGCTCGACGACATGTTCAAGGCGACCGGCCACCAGAACGCCTACTTCCCGCTCTTCATTCCCGAGAGCTTCCTCTCGAAGGAAGCCGAGCACGTCGAAGGCTTCGCGCCGGAGACGGCCGTCGTCACGCACGGCGGCGGCAAGAAGCTCGAGGAGCCGCTGATCGTTCGCCCGACCTCGGAGACGATCATCTACTCGATGTTCGCGAAGTGGGTGCAGAGCTATCGCGACCTTCCGCTGCTCTACAACCAGTGGGCGAACGTCGTTCGCTGGGAGATGCGCACGCGTCTTTTCCTGCGCACGATGGAGTTCCTCTGGCAGGAAGGGCACACCGCGCACGCGACGCACGACGAGGCGGAGGAAGAGACGCGCCGCATGCTCGGCGTCTATTCCGACTTCATGGAAGGCTGGATGGCGATGCCGGTCGTCACCGGCCAGAAGACGCCGGCCGAGAAGTTCGCCGGCGCGCTGCGCACGTACTCGTGCGAAGCGATGATGCAGGACAACAAGGCGCTCCAGGCGGGCACGTCGCACAACCTCGGCCAGAACTTCGCGAAGGCGTTCGAGCTCAAGTTCCAGGCGGAGCACGGCGGGCAGGAGTTCGCGTGGAACACCAGCTGGGGCGTGTCGACGCGTCTCGTCGGCGGCCTCGTGATGACGCACAGCGACGACAACGGCCTCGTGATCCCGCCGCTCCTCGCGCCGATCGAGCTCGTGATCGTGCCGATCTACAAGAGCGACGATGAGCGCGTGAAGATGCTCGAGGCGGCGGACCGCGTGCGCAACATGCTCCAGGACTGGGAGCGCCGCGATCCGGGCCGCCTGCGTGTGCACATCGACGACCGCGAAGGCATCAAGCCGGGCGCGAAGTACTACGAGTGGGAGCTGCGCGGCGTGCCGATCCGCATGGAGCTCGGTCCCCGCGACCTCGAGAAGAACCAGGCGGTCCTCGTGCGTCGCGACACGCGCGAGAAGCGTCCGGTCTCCCTCGACACGATCGGCGAGGACGTGAGCGAGCTGCTGACGCGCATCCAGGACGACCTGCTGATCGCGGCGCGCGAACGCCGCGAGCAGAACAGCATCCGCCACAAGATCAGCTACGACGATTTCAAGACGCTCATGGAAGGCAAGGGCGGCTTCGTCTATGCCGGCTGGTGCGGCAGCGCCGAGTGCGAGTCGAAGATCAAGGAAGAGACGAAGGCGACGATTCGCTGCCTCCCCGACGAGGAGTTCCAGTCGGCCGAAGCGCCGACGGAGTGCCTCAAGTGCGGTTCCAAGAGCGGGTCGATCGTCGAGGCGCTGTGGGCCAAGTCCTACTGACCACCGGGTTCCATCGCGTCGACGGCGCGATGTACTGCGAGGACGTCCCGCTCGAACGAATCGTCGCGGACGTCGGCTCGCCGGTCTACGTGTACAGCGCGTCGACGATTCGCGACCGGTACGAGCGTCTCGACACGATGCTCGCGCCGGTCGCGCACCGGATTCACTACACGCTCAAGGCCAACTCGAGCCGAGGCGTGCTCGAGGTCCTGCGCCGGATGGGCGCGGGCGTCGACGTCGTGTCGGGCGGGGAGCTGAAGCGCGCGCTCGCGGCGGGGTTCAAGCCGCAGGACATCATCTTCGGCGGCGTCGGCAAGACGGAGCGCGAGCTCGCCGAAGCGATCGATGCCGACATCCTGTTCGTGAACGCGGAGAGCGAGGCCGAGGTTCGGATTCTCGACCGGCTCGCCGGCGAGCGCGGCGTGAAGGCGCGCGTCTCGCTGCGCGTGAATCCGGAAGTCACGCTCGACACGCCGCACGACTACATCAAGACCGGCGGGAAGGGCCACAAGTTCGGCATCCCGCACGACGATGTCGTGCGCGCGGCCGAGCTGACGGCGTCGCTGCCGAACGTCGAGCTGATCGGGCTCGACATGCACATCGGCTCGCAGCTCTCGCGCATCGATCCGTACCGCGAGGGGACGGAGAAGCTCGCGTCGATCTTCTCCGAGATCCGCAAGCGCGGCATCGACACGCTGAAGTATCTCGACATCGGCGGCGGCCTCGGCGTGCGCTACGACACCGAGCAGCCGCCCGACCTCGAGCGCTTCGCCGAGCTGGTGCTGCCGACCGTCAGGGAGACGGGGCTCAACCTGATCATGGAGCCCGGACGGTTCATGGTCGGCAACGCCGCGGTGCTGATCGGCCAGGTGCTGTATCGCAAGCACAGCGGCGGGAAGGATTACGTCGTCGCCGACATCGGCATGACGGAGCTTCTGCGTCCCTCGCACTACGGCGCCTATCACAGAATTCTCGCGATGCGCGAGCAGTCGGCGACGAAGACAGTCGACGTCGTCGGCCCGATCTGCGAGAGCGGCGACTTCCTGGCGCTCGACCGCGAGCTGGACGATCTGGCGCCGGGCGAGTTGCTCGTCGTCTGCGACGTCGGCGCGTACGGCTACGCGATGGCGTCGAACTACAACAGCCGGATGCGTCCGGCCGAAGTGCTGGTCGACGGTGACCGGTACGCAGTCATCACCGCGCGTGAGACGTTCGAAGATCTGACGCGGCTCGAGATTGCCCAACCCGAATGGAGGGGGGCCTGATGCGCATTGGTCTCATCGCTGATACCCACGACCGCCTGCCGGCGATCACCGAGCTGGTGAAGCAGATGCAGGCCGGCGGCGCGGGGATGGTGCTGCACGCCGGCGACTACTGCTCGCCGTTCGCGCTGCGCGCCTTCGAGGACGCGCACATCTCCCTCGCCGGGGTGTTCGGCAAGAATGACGGCGACCGGCAGGGACTCGTGTCGCGCGCACAGAGCGCGTTCGGCGCCGAGCTGTTCGAGTCGCCGCACAGCTTCGAGATCGGCGGCAAGCGAATGCTGCTCGTGCACGACATCGCCGACGTCAACCAGCGCTCGCTCGACGCGCACGAGATCGTGATCCACGGCAGCACTCACCAGCAGGAGATGAAGACGCGCGGCGACACGCTGATCATCAATCCGGGCGAAGGGTGCGGCTGGCTGTACGGCACGCCGTCGGCGGCGCTGCTCGATCTCGACTCGCGCGAAGTCGAGTTCCTGAACCTCAACGGTTCAGAGTGGAAGTACTAACGACACGTCATGTCAAGAATTCTCATCATCGATTACGGGTCGCAGTTCACCCAGCTCATCGCGCGTCGCGTACGTGAAGCGCGCGTCTACTCCGAGATCCATCCGCCGACGCGGTCGCTCGAGTGGATTCGCGAGTGGAAGCCCACCGGCATCATCCTCAGCGGCGGACCCAACTCGGTCTACGAAGAGGGCGCGCCGACGGTCGATCCCGCGGTGCTCGACCTCTGCCCGGTGCTCGGGGTCTGCTACGGCATGCAGCTCGTCGCCCACATCTCCGGCGGCAAGGTGATCGCCGGCGGAAAGCGCGAATACGGCCGCGCCGAGCTCGAGGTCGAGGAGCCGTCGGGATTGTTCGACGGGTTCACGCCCCACGAGACGATGACGACGTGGATGAGCCATGGGGATCACGTCGAGGCGCCCCCCGAAGGCTTCGTCGTCACCGCGCAGAGCCCGAGCGTGCGCATCGCGGCGATGCGGCACACGTCGAAGCCGATCCACTGCGTCCAGTTCCATCCGGAAGTCGCGCATACGCCGCGCGGCAGCGAGTTGATCTCGAACTTCCTCTTCCGCATCTGCAAGGCGGAGCCGAGCTGGACGCCGAGCGCCTTCGTCGACAGCGAGGTCGAGAAGATCCGCGCGCTCGTCGGCGACAAGCGAGTGATCTGCGGCCTCTCCGGCGGCGTCGATTCGTCGGTCGCGGCGGCGCTCGTGCATCGCGCGATCGGCGATCAGCTCACCTGCGTCTTCGTCGATACGGGCCTGCTCCGTCTCAACGAGCGCGAGCAGGTCGAGCGGATGATGGGCGCGAATCTCGGCATCAAGCTCGTCACG
>CBHWBX010000080.1:0-12197 GCA_966111935.1 uncultured Gemmatimonadaceae bacterium | reverse complement strand
CGGAGACCATCGCGTTGCCGTTCTTCGCCGACGACGTGCTCTTGCCGGGCACGGTGTTGAGGAACGCATCCGGCGTCGTCTGGTAGCCGTCGGTGTGCAGCAGGTCGCCCGACGCACGCAGCGCGAGGCTGCCGAACACGAAGTTCTTGGACAGCGCCGCGTTCGTCGTGTTCATCGATTGCCGGCTCAGGTCGAGCTGCGCGCTGCCGTCGATCGGCTTCTTCGTGATGATGTTCACGACGCCGGCGACGGCGAGGTTGCCCCAGATGCTCGACGCGCCGCCGCGCACGACCTCGACGCGCTCGATCGCCGAGAGCGGCACCTTGAACCACTGCGTCGTCGTGTAGAAGGGATCGTGCACCGGCATCCCGTCGACGAGCACGAGCACCTTGCTGTTCGTGACGCCGCGCAGCTTGGTCTGATGGCCGGTCGGATCGGTGGTGTAGTACGGCGCGCCGGGAAGATTCATCCCCGGGATCTCGCGCAGGAGCTGGTCGAGGGTCTGCGCCGGCGACTTCATGATCTGCGCGGGGCCGATCACGGTCGCGTGCAGCGGGATGCGGTCGGCGGTCGTGGTCGAGCGCGTCGCGCTGACGACGACGGCGCCGACTTTCTGTGCGGTATCCGCAGGCGCCGTAGTCGCCGACGACTGCGCGCTCAGCGTGCTCGCGGAAAGGATGGCGCCCGAGGCGCCGAGGAATACGCGGCGAAGCATTGAAGATCGCGGAGTGAATGTCCGTGAAGCCGGATCGAGATCCGGATGGTCGTCGTCGATTCGACGCGACCCACGTGACGCCACGATCGCGCGCGACCGATCAACCGGTCACGACGCCTGGATCGAGCAGCCGCGAGAGACGCGCCGCGCTAGGCGCGCGGCGGTCCGGTGGTGTAAGGTCGGGAGTACTCCGGCGCGGGGCGCGCCAGTGACTTGACGGTCGGCACCGAGCGCGCGACCGCATACTCCGCGGCGCCGACGCTCGCCGTCGGTGCGGCCGGAGCGACGAAGGCCGTCGCCGTGACGGTGCACCCGTCGATGCAACTGCACTGATGGCCGCTGTGGTCCGACGGCGCGCCGCCGTTCGAATGGTCGGAGGCCGCGGCCGCGGCGTGATGCGCATGCGACGACGCGCCGCCATGCTCGACGACGGCCGGCGCACCGACTCCGAACGACGCGAGGACGAGGCGTCCGGCGCCATGCATCGAGCATGGCTGCAACAGTCCCGGCTCCCCCGTGACCAGCGGGAGCCAGAGAGCGAGCAAGCTCGCAACCGAGCGGAACCAGAACGCGCGACGCATCCTCTGAAAGATGGGTGACGGCCCTCGCGGGGGCCAGTTGTACTACCGAACCATTACCGGCAGGGTTTCGAGACATCTGTTTCTTCGTATGTTGGGGGGATTGGCCGGTTCCGGTCCAATGCGCGCGTCTCCTCCACGGGCGAGGTTCCCGTGTCCGACTCCACTGTGCTGACGGTGCTTCTCGTCGAAGACAACGAGGACAACCGGATCATCTACGCGACCGCGCTGCGCTACGCCGGATACGAGGTCTTCGAGGCGATCAGCGGGACCGAAGGGGTGCGGCTCGCGCGGGAGAACCAGCCGGGCCTGGTGCTGATGGACATCTCGATTCCCGAGCTCGACGGCTGGGAAGCGACGGCGATTCTCAAGGCCGACCCGGCGACGCGACACATTCCCGTAGTCGCCGTGACCGCGCACGCACTACCCGGCGACGCCGAGCGCAGCGTCGAAGCCGGATGCGACGGCTACCTCGCGAAACCGATCGCTCCGGGCGTCCTGATCGGCGAGGTGGACCGCTGGTTCGGGCGCACCAAGCCGTCGTACACGCCGATCAGCGCGCCACTCGTCACGGTACGGGAGTAGCCGCCGCCGGAAGTAAATTGGAGGCATGCCGATCGTTCCCTTCGACACGCTTCCTGATTCGGCGCGCCTCTGGATCTTCGCGAGCGACAAGCCGCTCGCCGGCGCGCCCGCCGACACACTGCTCGCGGCCGTCGACAATTTTCTCGCCCAGTGGAAAGCGCACGGCGTTCCGTTGCGGGCCGCGCGCGACTGGCGCGACGACCGCTTTCTTGCCGTCGCGGTCGACGTGAATGCCGAGAACGCGTCGGGCTGTTCGATCGACGGATTGTTCCGCGCCTTTCAGGAGCTCCAGCGCGAGCTCGGCGTGCAGCTCGTCGGCGGCGGACGCGTATTCTACCGCGGCGGCGCGGGGATCGAGACGACGACGCGTGAGGATTTTCTCATGCGCGCGAAGGACGGCCGCATCACCGCGGCGACGCCGGTGTTCGACATCGCGCTCACCGACGCCGGCGCGTGGCGCCAGCGGTTCGAGCAGCCGGCGGGTGTGTCGTGGGCGGGAAAGTACTTCGGCAATCAGAGCTGAGCCGACGAAAGCTCCCACTCCTCGTCAGTCACTTCCGGATAGCTTCGCATCACCCGCGTGATCTCTTCGGCCTGTCCCTCCGACAGGCCTTCGTTCGGATCAAGACACCAGACGCCGTCGAGCAGCCCCTGGCGTCGCAGCACTTCGTGGATGCCGGCGATGCAGCCGTGGAAGTTGTTCGCAACGTCGAACACCGCGGAGTTGGCATCGGTCAGCGCGGCGCCGTAGGAGAGGAGCGACGGCCCGTAATCGCCCGTCGCGCGTGCGTCCTTGATCGCCGCGAGCAGCGAAACCGCCGCACGCGTCCACACCGCCCACTGGCCGAGCAGTCCTCCGTCGATCCAGCGGAGCACGGTCGTGCCGCCGGCGTTGACCGGAAAGGGCGTGAGGAGGTCGGCGACGATGTTGTCGTCGTTCCCGGTATAGAGCGCGATGTCGTCGCGCCCCGCTTCGACGACCGCCCGAACGACGTCGATCGTCTGATAGCGATTGAACGGCGCGATCTTGATCGCCCACACATTCGGGATCTCGGCGAACTCGCGCCAGAAGCGATGCGAGAGCACGCGTCCGCCGACCGCCGGCTGCAGATAGAAGCCGAAGACGGGAATGATGTCGGCGATGATCCGGCAGTGGTCGAGGATCTCGGCTTCCGACTCGCTGCGCCATGCCCCGACGCTCAGCAGCGCGGCGTCGTAGCCGAGTGCCGTCGCGATCTCGGCTTCCGTCCGCGCCTGCGGCGTGTGGCCGACGACCCCGGCGATCATCGCGAACGGCCGCGGCGACTCGGCGAGCGCGCGACGGGCTTCGTCCATCGCCAGCTCGAGCACGGGGCGATAGAGCCCGATCGACGGATCGCGAATCGCGAACTGCGTCGTGTGCACGCCGACGGCGAGCCCGCCGGCGCCGGCGTCCAGGTAGTAGCGCGTGAGGCCGCGCTGCCGGTTCTCGTCGAGACGGCGATGGTGATCGAGCGCGAGCGGATGCGCGGGGATCACCTGTCCCGCGCGAAGGTGCTCGCGCGCACTCGGGATCGCCGGCATCTCAGAACTTTCCATCGCGTGCCTCGAACTTGGTGGGTTTGCCGAGCAGCGCGCCGCCCTGCTCGACCCAATCGGCGACCATCGCGATCATCTGGCCGAGGGTCGTCTGCGTCGGTGCGAAGGTCTGATGCATCCGGGTCGTGTTGCTGAGGAGCGCGTCCGGGCGCTCGTCGCCGCTGAACGTGACCGATTTGCCGAAGCGTCCGGCAAAGGCCTCGGCGATCGCGCGCACGCTGAGCGTCTGGTCGCCGGTCACGTTGACGATGAACGGCGGCGACGACGCGTGCGGCAGACACTCGAGCGCGATCCGGTTCGCGTCGCCCTGCCAGATCACGTTGACGTAGCCCATGTCGACCGGCACGGCATCGCCGCGCCAGACGCGCAGCGCGATGTCGACGAGGACACCGTAGCGCAGGTCGATCGCGTAGTTCAGCCGGTAGATCGCGACGCGTGTTCCCGCGCGTTCCGAATACAGCTCGAACATCCGTTCGCGACCGAGGCACGACGCCGCGTATTCGCCGACGGGCGCCGGTGTGTCCTTCTCACGCGAGCCGCCCGCGCCGGCCGGAGTGAGCGAGTAGACGTTGCCGGTCGAGAAGGCGACGATACGAGAACTCTGATAACGGTCGGCGCAGTAGGCGGGGACGAGCGTGTTCATTCCCCAGGTCATCGCCGGCGCGCCGGTGGTCCCGAACTTCTGGCCGGCCATGAAGATCACGTTCGGCGCATCGGGCAGCGCGTCGACGGCGCGCCGGTCGAGGAGATCGCAGCTGATCGTCTCGACGCCAGCATCCTGGAGCGCGCGGGCGGCAGTGGCGGACGACCAACGCGACACCGCCATGATCCGTCGCTTGTCGTCAGCGGCGCGGCGCGCCATCATCGCGAGCGTCGGTCCCATCTTGCCGCCCGCGCCGAGGACGACGATGTCGCCCGGACACGCGTCGAGCGCGGCGCGAGTCTCCTCGCGCGGCGTCGAGAGCAGACTGTCGAGCTCGGCTTCGGTCATGAATGATCGTCCATCGCGGAACTCCGACCGCAGGTTGCACAGCGCCGAAGGGAGGAGCAGTAAATCTTACTCGACCTGCCGCGCGTACCGCTTGATGCGCTCGACCATCGCGTTGAGACCCGTTTCGCGACCGGAGAGGCCGATCCCCTCCATCACCTGGCTCACGAAATCGCTCGGAATCGCCAGGGTCGTCGCGGGCGGCTGATCGTTGATCGCGCTGAAGAGGATCGCGAGGAATGCGGCGATCGTCGGCGACTGTCTGACGTTGAGGTCGGCATAGAAGTGCATCTTCCCGTCCTGGTATTCGGGGAAGAGATCGACCCGCGTCTGGCACTCCGGGACGGAGAAGGACCCGCGGTCGATGTCGCGAAATCTCTCCGGAAGCGGCTCGAGCTTCTTGGAGTAATGCACCAAAGCCTGCATTTTCTCTTCACGTCCCATCGACTCGAATCGCGAGAGCACGCGCGCGATCGTTGGGGGGATCGTTCCGGAAGACGTCGAATCGCTCATGATTCGGATTCAAGTGAGGCGGTTTCGCGGCGTCAAGTCATTCACACAGCACGACAGGAGCAGAGATGCCGACACGCAACGCGAGCGCGAAGTGGGAAGGTGGACTGAAGGGTGGGAAGGGGAGCTTCAAGGGCCAGACCGGTCTCGGCGGCCAGTACAACTTCTCGTCGCGCTTCGAGAACGGAGAGGGCTCGAATCCGGAAGAGTTGCTCGCCGCGGCGGAGTCGGCGTGCTTCAGCATGGCGCTGGCCGCGAATCTCGAGAAGAACGGCACGGCGGCGACGAGCGTCGACACGAAGGCGGCCTGCACGATCGACTTCATCGACGGCACGCCGACGATCACGAAGATCGCGCTCGACGTCCACGCGGTGGTTCCGAACCTGGCCGACGCGGACTTTCAGCGGATCGCGAAGGAGACGAAGGAAGGCTGCCCGGTCTCGCGCGCCCTCAAGGCCGTGGAGATCACGCTGAACGCCGTGCTCGGCTGAGCGCGGCGGCGCGGAGTGTCACTCCGCGTAGTACTCCTTGATGCACATCGTCACGACCCGTTGAAGGAGCCGGACCTGATCGGCCGGCTCCTTCATGCCACGCACCGTGGGCAACGCATACCAGATGTCCTTCAAGACCACGAGCAGCTGCTCAGGGAGCATCGACCGGTCGCGGGCTTCGGCCGCCATGCCGCGTAGCGCGAAGCCGAGACGCTCCCCGCTCGCGGGCGACTGGACATATCCGACGAGTGCATCGCGGACGTCGTCGATCGTTTCCTCGGTCAGGCCGCTCGGGCCCGGACTCGAGTCATACGCCATCATCATCAAGAGCACTTCCTGCTGCGTGGGGACGGGAGCGACGAATGTTTACCGCTCGCGCGGGCTCGTCAAGTGTACGGCGGACGACGATCGGACGTTTACGCGATGAGTTCCCCCGCCACCGTTCTCGTGTTCTCGACTGATCCGCTCGCCGCGGCGCTGCTCGGCGCGGCGGTCGAGCTCGCGGGGCACACGGTGGCGTTTCCGCAGAGCGGCGAGTCGCCGCGGGATGCGGTGATGCGCGCGCGACCACGCGCGGCCCTCGTCGACTGCGACCATGAAGACGCGTGCACCGAGGCGTTCTTCGGACCGGCGATGATGGCCGGAGCGCGCGTCGCCGTCTTCAGCTCGCACCGATCCCAGCGCGCACTTCAACCGATCGCCGAGCAGTTTCGCGTGCGCATGTTCGAGCTGCCGATCGACTTTCCGCAGCTCGATGTGCTCCTGGCCGCACTGCTGGCGCGGGGCGAGACTTGATCCGCCCGCTTCCGCCACGGTAGGCTTAGGCGCGCGACCTCGACTCACCTTCACGCCGAGCCAATGTCTACCTCGAACAACACCGTCACCCACTATCGGTGGGAAGACCTTCCGAAAGAAGCCGTCTCGCCGATGCTCGATCGCCGGCTGATCACGGGCGATCGCATGATGATCGCGCACGTCTACCTGAAGCAGGGATGCATCGTCCCCAAGCACTCGCACGAGAACGAGCAGATCACCTACATCCTCGAGGGTGAGCTGAAGTTCTGGATCGGCGAAGACGAATCGCAGATCGTGCACGTGAAGGCGGGCGAAGTGCTCACGATTCCGTCGAACGTGCCGCACAAGGCGGAAGCGCTCGTCGATACGCTCGACGTCGACGTCTTCAATCCGCCGCGGCAGGACTGGATCGACAAGACCGACAGCTACCTCCGGAAGTAGCGCGTGGATCTCGGTCTACGCGGAAAGGTCGCCCTCGTCGCTGCGGCGAGCCGCGGCCTCGGGCGCGCGATCGCCGACACCCTCGCGGCCGAAGGGGCGTCGCTGGTGATCTGCGCGCGCGGCGCCGACGAGCTCCACGCCGCGAAGGCGGCGATCGAGCAGTCGAGCGGCGCCCGGGTGCATGCGATCGTCGCCGACGTCTCGGATCGCGCGCAGCTCGATCGGCTGGCGCGCGAAGCCCTCTCGACCTTCGGACGCATCGATGTCCTCGTCACGAACTCCGGCGGACCGCCGAGCGGCCCGTTCGAGAGCTACGACTGGTCGGCGTGGGAGAATGCGGTGAACGTGCTGCTGCGCAGCGCCGTCGAGCTGACGCGCGCCGTGCTGCCGGGCATGCGCGAGCGGAAGTGGGGACGGATCATCAACGTCACGTCGATCACGGTGAAGCAGCCGGTCGATGGGCTGATGCTCTCGAACAGCATCCGCGGCGCCGTCACCGGATTCGCGCGCACGCTCGCGAATGAAGTCGCGACGCAGGGGATCACGGTGAACAACATCCTCCCCGGCTACACCCGCACCGAGCGTGTCGAGCAGCTCGCCGACGCGACAGCGGCGCGCGAAGGGGTCGACCGCAAGGACGTCGTGGCGCGCTTCGAGAATCAGATCCCGATGCGCCGGCTCGGCGAGCCGAAGGAGTTCGCGGCGCTGGCCGCGTTCCTCGCGTCCGAGCAGGCCGCGTACATCACGGGGCAGTCGATCGCCGTCGACGGCGGCTGGATCCGCGGCGTCTTTTAGTCCGTCGCCGGCGGCTGCGGGCCGACCGCGAGCTCCTTCGCGTTCGGCCCTTCGTGATACACCGTGCGGCTCGGCAGCGCGAAGCGGAGCTGCTCGGTGTTGAACACGCGCAGGATGTCGAGATTGATCGCCTGCTGGGTGTCCATGTACAGCTTGTAGTCCGGGTCGAGCAGGTAATACACCGTCTCGATCCGGACCGCCGACTCCGTGAAGCTGGCGATGTGGCTGCGGTCGAAGCGCACCTTCGGCTGCGCGGTGATGATCTGCTCGAGCATCGACGGGATCTTCGCGAGCACGTCGGGGCCCGTATCGAACGGCACGTCGAGCGTGAACAGGGCCCGGCGCTGGTGCATTCGCTTGAAGTTGCGGAGCCGGCTCTTCAGCAGATCGCTGTTGCCCATCACGATCTGCTCACCGGTGACGCTGCGGATGTGCGTCGTCTTCAGGCCGATCCGCTCGACGGTGCCGCTCACGTTGTCAACGCCGATCGAGTCGCCGACGTCGAACGGCTTGTCGAAGACGATCGCGAGCGCGGCGAGCAGGTCGCCAAGGATGTTCTGCACCGCGAGTGCGATCGCGATGCCGCTGACGCCGAGGCCGGTGATGAGCGCCGTGATGTCGACGCCGAACACCGATTTGAGCGCCGTGAGGAAGATCAGGAGCCAGATCAGCACCTTCGCGCCCACGCCCATCGCGCTGATCATCGCGACGCTCGTGCGGTCGTGCGTCCCGGTCCGGTGCTCGAGCTGCTGACGGATCCAGAAGGTCACGCCCGACACGAGCCAGACCGCGAGCTGCCAGAGCACGACGAGCCGCAGCGACGGTGCGATCACCCGCTCGATCGTCGACGTGAACCTGAGCGGCGACAGCGCTACTAGCACGGCGAACGCGACGAGCACCCAGGTGCGCGTCTCCTTCAGCATGTCGACGACCATGTCGTCGACATGGTTCGTGGTGCGCGCGGCGAGCGCGCCGAGCCGCGAGACGAGCACCCGGCGCAGCACGAGCGTGATGAGCAGCGTGATCGACGCGGTCAGCGCCGCGCCGAGCCAGGCGCTGAGCGTGTTGCCGAAGATGTCGTGGCCGAGGACGTCGGTGACGGGCGCGGGAACGATCATACGGGCGTGTGGTGCATTCGCCCAATGATAACGCGATCTCCGCTAGAGCGCCGCCGCCTGCTCGAACTCCGGTGAGCGCGCGCGCCGCTTCACCACCAGCGCCCCGTCGCACGCGTCGCAGTTGCCGCACTGCCACGCAGGATCGACTTCCTCGCCGAAGTACTCGAGAATGAACCGCGTCCGGCACTGCGCGCTCTGACAGTAGGAGATCATCGCGCGAAGCTTCGCCCGATCCTGGATGCGCCGCTCCTCGTAGTCCGTGAGATCGGCGCTCAGATCCACCTGCGTGAGCTTGTTCTGGAGGCGCTCCCAGCTCCCGCCGCGGTATTCGCGCACGAGCCCGTGACGCTTCAGCAGGACGAGGACGATGCGCGCCTTCCGGCGCGCGACGCCCGACTTCTCGGCGAGGTCGTCGAGCAGCACGGTCTCGCCGATCGGAACCTGCTCGAGCACGATCGCGACGTGCGCGGCTTCCTCGACGTCCGGATACTTCCCGCCCAGGAAGTACGACTGCACGCGGCTGTCCTCGACCCGATAGAGGAGCGTACAGGTCGCGGGCAGACCGTCGCGCCCGGCACGTCCTGCCTCCTGATAGTACGACTCGACGGAGCCCGGGAAGTGATAGTGCACGACGAAGCGGAGGTCCTGCTTGTCGATGCCGAGCCCGAACGCGTTCGTGGCGATCATCGCCTTGAACTCGTTCGCCATGAAGCGGTCCTGCATCCCCTTCCGTTCGGGACCGCTCATCTTGCCGTGATAGATGCCGATCGGATAACGATCCTTGAACTGCTCGTAGAGTCGTTCCGCTTCGCGTACCGTCGCGACGTACACGACGCCGACGCCTTCGGCGGTGTTCAGCGTCTCCTCGAGCGCGGCATCCTTCGTCGCCTGATTCACCGTGCGCTTCACCTCGAAGCGCAGGTTCGGGCGCGCGAAGCCGGTCACGGTCACGTGCGCGTCCTTCATCCCGAGCTGTCGCGCGATGTCGCTGCGCACTTCCTCGGTCGCCGTCGCCGTCAATGCGAGGATCGGCGGACGGCCGAGACGCTTCACGACCGAGCCGAGCGTGAGATAGTCGGGACGGAAGTCGTGCCCCCACTGGCTCACGCAGTGCGCTTCGTCGATCACGAACAGGCTCACGGTGCGCGTGAGCAGCTTCTCGAAGAAGTCGCGATCCTTGAAGCGCTCCGGCGTCAGATAGAGGATCTCACCGCCGCCCTCGGCGACACGCTCGGCGAGCTGGCGCGCCTCGCCGTCGGAGAGATGCGAGTGCATCGCCAGTGCGTCGACACCGTGCGCGTGCAACTTGTCCTGCTGGTCCTTCATCAGCGCGATGAGCGGGCTCACGACGATGGTGAGCCCCGGCAGCATGAGCGCCGGCAACTGATACACGAGCGACTTCCCGCTTCCGGTGGGCATGACGACGAGCGCGTCATGCCCATTCAGAACCGCGTTGATCGGCTCCCACTGGCCCTTCTGGAAATCCTTATGGCCGAAGCGGTCGACGAGGACGCGCTTCGCCTTCGTTTTCAGCGATACAGGCATCGGACCGCTTTAAGGCAGGAAACAGGCCGAAAAGCGGTCCGATGCCGTTGCCGGTCGCGAGGCTAGTTGTTCGCGATGGACGCCGCGTTCTGAATCGTGATCTTGCGCGGTTGCGCGGCCTGAGCCTTCGGGACCGTGATCGTCAACAGGCCATTCGTGAAGTCCGCCGAGATCCGGTCGCCATCGACAAACTGCGGCAGCTTGAACGAGCGCTCGAAGGCGCCATGGACGCGCTCCGCGGCGTAGACGCGCAGCTCACCCTGCTTGGCCGCGTCGATCGCCGCGCGCTTCGTCCCGCGGAGCGTCAGGACGTTCTGCTCGAAGCTGATGTCGACCTGCGACGCATCGACGCCGGGGAGCTCGGCGTAAAGGACATAGGAGTCCTTCTGCTCGACGACATCCACGGCGGGGACCCAGACCTGGTTGGCCGTAAGGTCGGCGCTGAGCGCCTGGTCGAGGGCGCGGTTCATCCGGTCGAGGGTGTAGCCAAGGGTGCGGTTCGTCAGCATGTCTTTCTCCTCCGAAGGATCACCGCCCAAGGGCGGAGGGTAGTGGTTGGGGCAGCGCGCGCGCTTCCGCGCGGTGCCGCCTTCAGGAAGGCAGCGACCGTACCCGGTCGAGTGCGTCAAAGTGACAAGCTTGGGCGGGTCGGTTCGTTCAAAGCGGCCGACGCCGCCGGTCGAACTGGCAGTTAGTTTTTTGGGATCGGTCGCGGAGAGCGATCCTTCGCTTGCTCGGACTTCGTCCTCGCCACGCTCAGGATTTTCAATGCTCATCAAGAAGCCGGACGACATCAAATCGTCAGAGATCACGCCGGAAGAGCTGTATCTCAACCGTCGGAAATTCCTCGCCGTCGCCGGCGTGGCGACCGCGGGTGTGCTCGGCTCAGGCCGCCTGATGTCGGCGTTCGCGACTCCGCATCGGCAGGACGACAAGCCGAACAGCTACGACGAGATCACCCAGTACAACAACTACTACGAGTTCGGCACGGACAAGGAAGATCCGTATCAGAACGCGCAGAAGTTCCGCACGAAGCCGTGGACGGTGAAGGTCGACGGTCTGGTGAAGAAGCCGGCCGACTGGCATCTCGAGGATCTCATCAAGACCTCGAAGCTCGAGGACCGCACCTACCGCTTCCGCTGTGTCGAGGCGTGGTCGATGGTCATTCCCTGGCAGGGCATTCCGCTCGCCGAGATGATCAAGAAGTTCGAGCCGCTGCCGAGCGCGAAGTTCGTGCGCTTCGAGACGATCTACGCGCCGGACCAGATGCCCGGCCAGAAGGCGCCGATCCTCCCGTGGCCGTACGTCGAAGGGCTGCGCATGGACGAAGCGACGCATCCGCTCACGCTCATGGTCACCGGCCTGTACGGAAAGACGCTGCCGAATCAGAACGGGGCGCCGCTCCGGCTGATCACGCCGTGGAAGTACGGCTTCAAGGGGATCAAGGCGATCACGAAGATCTCGTTCGTCGCCGATCAGCCGAGGAACACCTGGCAGATCGCGAACCCGAGCGAGTACGGCTTCTACGCGAACGTGAACCCGGAAGTCGATCACCCGCGCTGGACGCAGGCGAGCGAGCGCCGCATCGGCCAGTTCCGCCGGCAGAAGACGCTGATGTTCAACGGCTACGCCGATCAGGTGGCGCGACTGTACGCCGGCATGGATCTGCGGAAGAACTTCTGATTTGAAGAAAGCCGGCGTCTTTTTACTCTGCCTCGTCCCCCTCGCCTGGATCGCGCTGAAGTATTCGCGTGGGGCGCTGGGGGTGAATCCGATTCGCGAGCTCGAGATCGAGACCGGGCTCTGGACGCTGCGCTTCCTCGCGATCACCCTCGCGATGACGCCCGTCCGGCGCGCCTTCGGATGGAACTGGCTCGCGAAGTATCGCCGGATGCTCGGGCTGTTCACGTTCTTCTACGCGACCGTCCACCTGTCGATGTGGGCCGGGCTGGACTTCTTCTTCGCATGGGGCGACATGTGGGACGAGATCGTGAAGCACAAGTACATCCTCATCGGGATGCTCACCTGGCTGATCATGGTCCCGCTCGCGATCACGTC
>CBHWBX010000079.1:0-12335 GCA_966111935.1 uncultured Gemmatimonadaceae bacterium | reverse complement strand
GCGCGGCGATGACGACGCGCGACACGCCCGCGGCGATCAGCGCGTCCGCGCAGGGCGGCGTCTTGCCGTAGTGTGCGCACGGCTCGAGGGTGACGTAGATCGTCGCACCGCGCGCCCGCTCGCCCGCCTGACGCAGCGCCATCACTTCGGCGTGCGCTTCGCCGTAGCGGGCGTGATGGCCCTCGCCGACGATCTCGGTGCCGGCAACGACGACGGCGCCGACCATGGGGTTCGGCGCCGTCTGTCCCCAGCCGTGCTGGGCCAGCTCGAGAGCGCGCCGCATGTAAACCGAGTCGACCTCGGTCGACGATGCGGCGCCTCTCGTCATCGCATTACCAGCTCAGGCGCAGACCGAGCGAACCGTAGGGCTGCGAGCGGTCGGCGCGATCGCCGAACGAGTTGTAGGTGTTGACCGTGCCACCGCTCACCTGGCCGGCTTCCGCGACGATCTTGAAGAGCGGGAGGTTGAGCGAGAGGTCGGCGAACATGTTCGTGCGCGTCATGGTCTGCGACGTGCCCGGAACGCTCGTCGAACCCGTGCAAGGCGTCGAGAAGGCGCCGGCCGAGCAGGTGCCCTGGAAGGTCGCCGAGATCGCCGCGGACTGGTCGTACTTGTCCTGACCGACGCCGGCCGCGAGGCCGAAGATGATGAAGCTCTTGCTCGCGACGACACGCCACGCCGACGTCTTCACCTTGAAGTTGTCGATCGTGAGCGACGCCTTGTTGCCGCCGGCCGTCGACTGGCCGGTGATCTTCGTCTCCGGCAGAGCGCGCTCGATCCACGTCACCGACACGCCCGGGACGACGATCGACTCCGAGAGAAGCCCGACACGCGCGCCCCAGCCGAACTGCCAGTTGTTCTTCGGCGTGATCTGGATGTTGTCGTCATCGATCGACGGCACGTACGCCGCGCTCACGAGCGCGTCGACGCCGAGGATGTTCGTCAGCGCGAGCGGAAGACCCTTGAAGATGCCGATCGCCGCGTCGGCCGTCGGCAGGCCGAGGACCTGGTCCTTGGTCGGCAGGACGCGCTGCTTGGCGCCGTCCGTGGACTGCGTGAACTTGTCGACCTGCGGCAGACGGCCGTTGAAGACGTTGCCACGCACGCCGACCGAGAAGTGGCCGAGACCACCGAGAACGCTGCCCTGCCCGATCGTCGCGTTGCCGCCGGCGAGCGCGAGGCCGAGCTGCGGCGACATGACCTGGTAGACGTCGTATGCCTGCTGGCAGGCATCCTGCGCAATCTTCGTCGCGTCCGGAACCGAGACGCCGCCAACGGTGGTCGAGCTGCCCGGCGGGCACACCGGCGAGGTGAGGCCGCCGCCCTGCGCCAAGACCGCACCCGACGACAGCGCGACTGCGACGCCCGCCATCACGAGCTGTTTCTTCATCTTCAGTTGATCTCCTAGGTGAGTATGACCTGCCCGGTGCCGCGCCGCACGGTCCCCATGCGCCATGCAGGGACGCCCCGCGCGGTCGCCGCATCGATCACGTCCGCCACCGCCGCTTCCGGCGCGATGACGACCATGCCGACACCCATGTTGAAGGTTCGGTACATCTCGTGTCGATCTACACTGCCGGCCGACTCGAGCTGCCGAAAAAGGTTGGGGATCGTCCAGCTCGCGGTCTCGACGACCGCATCCAGGGTGGGGGGAAGTGCGCGGTTCAGATTACCTGGCAAACCGCCGCCGGTAATGTGGGCCATTGCATGCACTTTCGACAACACCTGTTTCAACACCGGTAGGTACGATCGGTGCACGGACAACAGCACATCGCCCGTGGACCGGTCATCACCAGGAAACGGATCGGTGACACGGAGCTTCATCCGCTCACTCACGATGCGGCGCGCGAGCGAGTAGCCGTTGGTGTGCAACCCACTGCTCTCCAGCCCCACCAGCACGTCGCCTTCCCGCACGCGCGACGCGCCCAGAATCGCATCCTCGTCGACGTAGCCGACGATGAAGCCCGCGAGATCGTAGTCGGGGGGCGTGTAGACGCCCGGCATCTCGGCGGTCTCGCCGCCGAGCAGCGCACAGCCGTTCTCACGGCACCCCGCGGCGACGCCGGCGACCACGCCCTCGACGGCGGCCGGCTCGAGCGCGCCGAACGCCACGTAGTCGAGGAAGAAGAGCGGCAGCGCGCCCTGCACGAGAATGTCGTTGACGCAGTGGTTCACGAGATCGTGCCCCACGGTGTCGTAGCGCTTCGCTTCGATCGCGACCTTCACCTTCGTGCCGACGCCGTCGGCGCTCGCGACGAGCACCGGCTTGGGCACGTCCGTCGGAACGCGGAACATCCCGCCGAATCCACCGAACTCGCCGCGCGTTCCCGCGGTGAGGGTGGACATCACGTGCGCCTTGATGCGGTTCTTCGAATCCTCGGCGGCGTCGATGTCGACGCCGGCCGTGCGGTAATCGAGCTTCCCGTCCGACGGTTTGTCGTGGCTCATGGCGCGTCCTGTTCGAACGAGACGAGGCGATAGAAGTCGGCGACGCGGCTGCGGATGTCGCTCGGCGTGATCTCGAGCAGACGCTCGACGGAGAACTTCTCGACGGCGAACGAGCCCATCGCCGAGCCGAAGACCACGGCGCGGCGGAGGTTCTCCTCGGAGACATCGCCGGTCTTGGCGAGATAGCCCATGAAGCCGCCGGCGAACGAGTCGCCGGCGCCGGTCGGATCGAACACCGACTCGAGCGGATAGGCGGGCGCGAAGAAGATCGTCTTCTCGGTGAACATGAACGCGCCGTGCTCGCCCTTCTTGATCACGACGTGTTTGGGCCCGCGCGACATGATCCAGCGCGCCGCCTTCACGAGGTTGAACTCCTCGGTGAGCTGCCGCGCTTCGGCGTCGTTGAGGAAGATGAGATCGACGCGCTCGAGGAGCTCGAGGAGGTCGGGGCGGCGGCTCTCGATCCAGAAGTTCATCGTGTCGCAGGCGACGAGCTTCGGCTTGTCGACCTGCGTCAGCACGTCGAGCTGGAGCCGCGGATCGATGTTGCCGAGGAACACGAACGGCGCGTTGCGGAACTGCGCCGGGATCTTCGGACGGAAGTTCGAGAACACGCCGAGGTGTGTCTCGAGCGTTTCGGCGGTGTTGAGGTCGTGGCGGTATCGTCCACGCCAGCGGAACGACAGTCCCTCCGCGCGCTCGACGCCCGAAAGATCGATCGGCCGCCCCGCGAACTTCGCCTCGAGATCGCCGATCGGATAATCACTGCCGATCACGCCGACGAGCTGCACCGGCGCGAGATGGCTCGCCGAAGCCGAGAAGAAGTTGCCCGAGCCACCGAGCACGTTGTCGGCCTTGCCGAACGGCGTTTCGACGGAATCGAGCGCGACGGAGCCTACGCAGAGAACGGACATTTGAGGTGCGAGATTCGGGGATCGTGGAGCGGGATGGACCAACGCGGATCAGGAGCGTGATGAGGATCTCCCGATCCCCGCTCCCCGATCCGATCACTTCACATTCTTTCTGGCGCCGTAATACCGATCAACTCCAGGCCGTTCTTCAGCACCTGCTTCGCGGCGCGGGCGAGGACGAGGCGCGCGCGCATGATCGGCTCGGGCTCGTTCAACACGTGCGCCTTGTGGTACCAGAGATGGATCTTGCCCGCGGTGTCGTGGAGATAGGTCGCGATGCGGTGCGGCTCGAGCGCCTCGGCGGCCCCTGCGACGATCGCCGGATAGTCGAGGAGCGCCTTCATCAGCTCCTGCTCTTCCGGCAGCTCGAGCACCGAGAGATCCACGTCGACGCCCGTCACGCTCGCCGGATCGATCTCGCCGACGCGGAAGATGCCGGAGACGCGGGCGTGGGCCATCTGGATGTAGTAGACCGGATTCTCGTCCGACTGTGAGCGCGCGACGTCGACGTCGAAGACGAGCTGCGAGTCGCCCTTCCGCATGAGGAAGAAGTAGCGCACGGCATCGCGGCCGACCTCGTCGATGAGATCGCGGACCGTGACGTAGCTGCCGGCGCGCTTCGAGATCTTCACCTCTTCGCCGCCGCGCATCACCGTCACCATCTGGTGCAGCACGTACTCGGGATATCCCTGCGGGATTCCCATGTCCAGCGCCTGGAGCCCCGCGCGCACGCGCGTCACGGTGCTGTGGTGGTCGGCGCCCTGGACGTTGACCGCGCGCGAGAAGCCGCGCTCCCACTTCGTGATGTGGTACGCGACGTCGGGGACGAAATACGTCGGCTCACCGCCCTTCTCGGCGCTGCGCCGCATCACGCGGTCCTTGTCGTCGCCGAAGTCGGTCGTCTTCAGCCAGAGCGCGCCGTCCATCTCGAACGTGTGCCCGGCGGCGACGAGGCGCTTGATCGTCTCATCGACGCGGCCGTCGGCGTAGAGCGACGACTCGAGGAAGTAAACGTCGAACTTCACGCCGAACGCCTGGAGGTCGCGATCCTGCTCCTTGCGCAGCTCGCGCACCGCGAAGCGGCGCACCGAATCCATGTCGTCGCCGTTGGCGTCGGTCGGATGCTCGTCGATGTACCGCTGTGCGAGATCTCTGATGTACTCGCCGTGGTATCCGTTCTCGGGGAACGCCACGTCGACGCCGCCGAGCTGGCGCACGCGCGCCTGCACGCTCAGCGCAAGATTGTTGATCTGCGCGCCGGCGTCGTTGTAGTAGAACTCGCGCGTGACCTTCCACCCGGTGTGGCCGAGCAGCGACGAGATCGCGTCGCCGATCGCCGCCTGGCGGCCGTGGCCAACGTGCAGCGGCCCGGTGGGGTTCGCCGAGACGAACTCTACGTTCACCGGACGCTCCTGCCCGGCGTACGAGCGGCCGTAGTCCTCGCCCGCGCCGATCAACGCGCGCAGCCCTTCGGCGAAGACGTCGGAGGCGACGCGGAAGTTGATGAAGCCGGGACCGGCGATCTCCGCCGACTTGATGCCGGCGCGCATGTGGTCCAGCCGCTCGATGATCGCCGCGGCCAGATCGCGCGGCTTCTGGCCGAGCGGCTTCGCGAGGACCATCGCGAGGTTCGTCGCCCAATCGCCGAAGGCGGGATCGCGCGGACGCTCGAGGATCGGCTCGACGGTATCCGGCGCACCCAACGACTGCGCGGCGCGCACGAGCTCCGCGCGGAGCTGTTCAGTTCCGGAAGCCATTACTTGTCCGACGACGGCTTGGGCGTCGACGCCGGCGGAGCAGCCGGCTTCGGATCGCTCGTCTTCGACTCCGACTTCGGGCTCGACTCGGACTTCGACTCGCCGCCCGACTTCTCGCCGCCGCTCTTGCCCTCGCCAGACGGGGCGCTTCCGCTCGTGCGGTGCGCGTTCTTGCCGTAGTCGGTCAGGTAGAAGCCCGACCCCTTGAAGAGCAAACCGGCCCCCGCGGACAGCCGACGCTCCGCCACTTTGCCACAGACCGGACACGTCACCTCGGCGGGCGCGTCGCTGATCTTGCGGAAGAAGCGTTCGAAGTCGTGGCCTTCGGGGCAGCGGTACTCGTAAGTCGGCATTTTGGCGAGACTTAGGCGGGTTGAGGCGAAGCTTTAAAGCTAGCGGAAGCCGAAGGTGCGTTCAACCTCCGCGAACGGCGCGCTCACGCGGGACGATACGTGCCCCACGTGTCGCGCAGCGCGTCGGCGATCTCGCCCACGCTCGCGCGTGCGCGCACCGCGTCGATGATCAGCGGCATCAGCGGCTCGCGCGCGCCGCTGCCGGCATATGCACGGCTCGCTTCGGCGAGCGCACTCAGGGTCGCCGTCACGCGCGCGGCATCACGCTTCGCCTTCACGACCTTCACGCGCGCGACCTGATCCTTCTCCAGCGCCGAGAAGTCCGGCGCGGGAATGACCGGCGGCTCCTTCCCGTCGGAGAACTTGTTCACGCCGACGACCACCGCCTCGCCGCCCTCGACGCGCATCTGGTACTCGTAGGCGCTGCGTGCGATCTCTTCCTGGAAGAACTGCGCGTTGATCGCCTTCGCCGCGCCGCCCAGCTCATCGACCTTCGCGAGCAGCTCGACCGCCTGGCGCTCGAGCTCATTCGTCAGATGCTCGACGTAGTAGCTGCCGGCGAGCGGATCGACGGTCAGCGTCGCGCCCGACTCATGCGCGACGATCTGCTGCGTTCGCAGCGCGAGCGTCGCCGCCTCTTCGGTCGGCAGCGCCAGCGCTTCGTCGTAGCCGTTGGTGTGCAGCGACTGCGTGCCGCCCAGCACCGCGGAGAGCGCCTGGATCGTGACACGCACCACGTTGTTCAACGGCTGCTGCGCCTGGAGCGTCACACCGCCCGTCTGGGTGTGGAAGCGAAGACGCGCACTGGCGTCGCTCGCACCGAAGCGCTCGCGCATGAAGCGCGCGTAGATCCGGCGCGCGGCGCGGAACTTCGCGACCTCCTCGAACAGGTCGTTGTGTGCCGCGAAAAAGAACGAGAGCCGCGGCGCGAACGTATCGACGGCGAGCCCGGTATCGACCGCGCGACGCACATATTCGATCGCGTTCGCGAAAGTGAACGCCAGCTCCTGCACCGCGGTCGCACCGGCTTCGCGAATGTGATAGCCGGAGATCGAGATCGGATTCCAGTTCGGCACCTCGGCGGCGCAGAAGCGGAAGATCTCGGCGATCAGCGCGAGGCTCGGCTCGGGCGGATAGATATACGTGCCGCGCGCGATGTACTCCTTGAGAATATCGTTCTGGATCGTGCCGCTGAGCGTCTCACGGCCGATCCCGCGCTCTTCGGCGACGACGATGTACATCGCGAGCAGCGTCGACGCCGTCGCGTTGATCGTCATCGACGTCGAGACTTTGTCGAGCGGAATGCCGTCGAGCAGCACGTGCATGTCCTCGACGGTGTCGATCGCCACGCCGACGCGGCCGACCTCGCCGAGGGCGCGCGACGAGTCCGAGTCGATGCCCATCTGCGTCGGCAGATCGAACGCGACGCTCAGCCCCGTCTGGCCGGCGTCGAGCAGCAGCCGGAAGCGCCGATTCGTCTCCGCGGCGGTGCCGAAGCCGGCGTACTGACGCATCGTCCAGAAGCGCCCGCGGTACATCGTCGGTTGCACGCCGCGCGTGAACGGAAACTTCCCCGGATCTCCGAGGTCGCTCGCATAATCGACCGGATCGGAGTCGGGACGATAGACGGCATCAATCGGCAGCCCGGAGGGCGAGGTCTTTTCGGTGTCGGCCATAGCGAGAAAATAACGCATGGCTCCGTATTCACGTCATCCTGAGCGCAGCGAAGGACCCCTTTCACTGAGGCGATCGCCTCGCGGAAAGGGGTCCTTCGTCGCTACGCGCCTCAGGATGACGGCGGTGTGCTCAGACCGTCGACAGCTCCGGCGCGCGATTCACATTCACGTGCTTCATCGCCAGATCCACTTCGTTCTTGCTGCCGATGTAGAGCGGCGTGCGCTGGTGGAGCTCCGTGGGCTCGACATCGAGGATGCGCTGGTGGCCGTTCGTGGCGGCGCCGCCGGCCTGCTCGACGATGAACGCGAGCGGGTTGGCCTCGTAGAGCAGACGCAGCTTGCCGTTCGGCGACTTGCGGTTCGACGGATAGGCGAAGATGCCGCCGCCGAGGAGATTGCGATGGAAGTCGGCGACGAGCGAGCCGACGTAGCGCGTGCTGAGCGCCTTGTGATCGCCCTCGAGCCCCTTGTACTGCCGCATCACCGTGCGGACGCCCTCGTCCCACATCGATTCATACGCGTCGTTCACCGAGAGGTAGCGCGCGTTGTCGGGGATGCGGATGTTCGGATGCGAGAGCAGGAACTCGCCGATCGACGGATCGAGCGTGAAGCCGTGCGCGCCCTGCCCCGTCGTGTACACCATCATCGTGCTCGAGCCGTAGATGATGTAGCCCGCGGCGACCTGACGGCGGCCCGGCTGGAGCATGTCCTCGAGCTCCCCGTGCCGCCCGCGCGTGATCTTGCGAACGACGGAGAAGATCGTGCCCACGGGCACGTTCACGTCGATGTTCGACGAGCCGTCGAGCGGATCGAACAGCAGGCAGTACTTCCCGCACTTGAAGTTGTCCGGGATCTGGATGATGTCCGGCTCTTCCTCCGACGCCATCGCGCACAGACGGCCCCCGTGATCCATCGCCTTGACGATGATCTCGTTCGACAGCACGTCGAGCTTCTGCTGCACTTCGCCCTGCACGTTCTCGTTCGACGTCGCGCCGAGGATGTCGGCGAGACCGGCGCTGCGGACCTTGTTCGCGATCATCTTCGCGGCGAGCGCGAGATCGTACAGAATGCCCGACAGCTCACCCGTCGCCTCCGGGTGATTGCGCTCTTCTTCGATGATGAAACGTTCGATCGTGACGACCGACGTCGCTGTGTGCTTGACCACGTTACGCCATCCGTTCGGGGTGGGAATCCCGCACTCGAGCCGCCGCGTACGCCCGCGCATCGGCCTCAAATCGATTCTGAAAATAGCCGTGGCGCAGCGACTCCCATAGATAGAGAATCGGGAACGTCCGGCTGGACTCAAACTGGTCGACGTGTCGAAGCTCGTGCAAGAGTAGCTCCACGTTGGGATCCAACTTTGGCGCGAGCCAGATGGTATGCCATAGGGTGATCGCCGACACAGTGGATTGCCCCAGGCACCATCCGCCGATGCGCACGAACAATCCGCCGCGGCGCCAGCGGGCGCGCGCGAGCTCCGGATAGCGAGCGAGCAGCGCCTCCGGCAGCGTCGTCGGTGATCCGATCAGGGCGTGGATACAGCGTCGAGCAAATCCCATTCGTCTCCAGCGGCCGCGATGCGAATGCGGCGGCCATCGGTGCGTGCGACAATCGTGCCGAGCCGATCGGTGCGCAGTACCTGCGCGCCGCCTGCCGCGAGCCGGTCGATGATCATCGGCGTCGGGAGATGATACACGTTCCCCGCGCCGACGGAGACCAGCGCCAGCCGCGGTCGAACGGCAGCGAGGAACCGCTCGCTGCTGCTCGTCCGGCTCCCGTGGTGCCCGACCTTGAGAATATCCGCACGAAGCGGGGCCGCCGCGTGCTCGAGCAGCCACTCCTCCTCGGCACGCTCGGCGTCGCCCATGAGCAACACTCGCACGGCGCCGTAGCGCGCGAGCAACACGACGCTCGCCAGATTCGGATCGTCGAGGCGCGACGTCCACACCGAATCCGGCGCGAGCACGGTGAGCGCAACGCCATCGACGTCGTACTCGTCGCCAGGGTGTGCGCGGCGCCACCGGACGTGCGTGTCGCGCGCGACACCGAGCGCGGCACGATATGCGTCCGCCGCTCCGGGGAATCCGGCGTCGATGAACGCGCCCGGACGCAGCACGCGCAACGCCGTTGCCGCCCCGCCGACGTGATCGGTGTGCGGATGCGACAGCACGAAGAGATCGACCGGCCCACCGCGCCGCCCGATGTACGGGAGAACGGTCGAGCGGCCGGCGTCCCCGCCACGCCACGCGCCGCCGGCGTCGACGAGAATCCAGTGCCCATGCGGTGTCCGCAGCGCGATCGCGTCTCCCTGCCCCACGTCGAGCATGTGGACTTCGAGCTCGCCGCTTCCTGCGACGCGATTCGGCATCCACGCGAGCGCGGCCGCGGCGACGAGCGACGCGACCGCCGGACGCTCCCACTCGCGCGACGCGCAGGCGACGATCACCGCGCACGACATCGCGCCGGCGACGAGCGCGGCCACCACCGACGGTGCGACGTCGATCGACGCATGCGGAACCGACGCGGAATGGCGCGCGACGGCGTCGAACGCGGCGACGAGCGGATGCGCGGCGTCGGCGACGAAGCGCGCGAGCGGCGGCACCGGCAGCGCGAGCATCCCGAGAAAGAGCAGCGGCTGGAGCAGCGCGACGATCGGCGCCGCGAGGAGATTGCTCACCGGCCCGATCACGCTCAACCGCCCGAACGTCCACGCGACGATCGGGGCCGATCCGATGCTCGCGACGACGGTGCCGAGCAGCGCGACGACGATCATGCGCGCGAGATTCGGCCATCCGTCCCAGCGCAGGCGTCGCACGAGCAGCGACGCCGCGATGATCGACGCCGCGCCGACGACGCTCAGCTGATATCCGGCGTCGAGCACGACGCGCGGCGCGACGACGGCGTGTCCCGCGCCGAGCGCGACGATCGCCCACCGCGAGGTCGGCCGCTGCGTGAGCTTCGTGACGAGATGCACGGCGATCATCGCGAGCGATCGCACCGCGGCCACCGGCGCGCCGATGAGCGCGACGTAGAACACGGCGACGACGAGCGTCGCGACCGACGCGGGCTGCGGACGGACGCCGGCGAGCTCGAAGCCGATCGCCAGCGCGAGCGCGATGATGGCGATGTGCGAGCCGGAGACGGCGAGGATGTGCGTGAGTCCCGCGGCGGCGAACGCGTTGCGCACGTCGGGCGAGAGGTCGCCGGTATCGGCGATGAGCAGCGCGCGCACGAGTGGCGCATCGCCCCCGAAGTCGGCGTCGATCGCGCGCCCGATCGCCGCGCGCAGCCGTGGAAGCCAGCGTCCGCTGCTCGATGAGACGACCGACGCGTGCTGAATCATCAGTCCGTGCTGTGCGCGAACGACCTCGCCGCGCACGACGATCGATGCACCCGGTCGAGCGGCGCCGTCGCGCACCGAAAGGCCAACCGAGGCCTCACACGCGTCGAGGCGCGCTCGCGTGAAGTCGCCCGGCGCCACGGAGTCGGCGATCGTCAGGCGAAGCGCCGCGGAATGCGCGGCGACGTCCAGGCAGCGCGCATCGCCCGCCTCCGTCGCGCGGGCGATCACGACGCCCGCACCGGCGAGCGCGGCGAAGCCGAGCGCGACGAACCGCCCGCGCGGCGCACCGACGAACGCCGCGGTGACCACCGCGCACGGCGCGACGATCGCGCTGTCGGCGAATCCACCGTATAACCCGGCGATGTACGAGGCGAGGGCAAAGAAGACGAGCGGCATGAGTCATCCTCTGCCGCTCGCCTCTCTACCACGTCATCGATTGCGCTCCGCTCACATCAGCACGACGCGAGCGGTCACCCCGCCATCGGCAGCGGCTGGCGCTCGCGGACGATCTGCCCGGTGAACGTCGAGCCGGTGGTACCCGTGATCTCCACGTTCAGATACTTGCCGAGCATCGACTCGTCGCCCGGCACCATGACCGTGCGGAAGTCGCGCGTGCGCGTCATCACCAGCTCGCCGCCGCGCTTCGCCTCGCGCTCGACGAGCACCTCGTACTTCTTGCCGAGCAGCCCGAGGTTCACCGCGCGCGACTGCGTGCGGATCGTCTCGACGAGCCGCGCGAGGCGCTCGCTCGCGACGTCGTCCGGCACCGTCAGCTCGGCGGGCATGCGCGTCGCCGGCGTGCCGTCGCGCGGCGAGAACTTGAAGGTGAACGCGTCCATGAAGCCGACCTCGCGCACGACGTCGAGGGTCTCCTCGAAATCCTCGTCCGTCTCGCCCGGAAAGCCGACGATCACGTCGGTCGTCAGCGAGAGGCCGGGGATCGCCGCGCGCAGCTTCGCGATGCACTCGAGATAGCCTTCGCGCGTGTAGCGGCGCAGCATGCGCTTGAGGATCCGGCTCGAGCCCGACTGCATCGGCAGATGCACGTGCTCGCACACCGCCTCGACTTCGGCCATCGCGTCGATGACGCGATCGGAGAAGTCGTTCGGGTGCGGGCTCGTGAAGCGCACCCGACGCATCCCGTCGACACGTCCGACCGCGCGCAGCAGATCGGCGAAGTCGTGCGTGCCGTCGGTGTACGAGTTCACGGTCTGGCCGAGCAGCACGATCTCCGACATCCCCTCGGCGACCACCGCTTCGGCTTCGCGAACGACGTCGTCGAGCTTGCGGCTCCGCTCAGGACCGCGCGTCGTCGGGACGATGCAGTAGGTGCAGCGATAATCGCAGCCGCGCTGCACCGGGATCCACGCCTTCACCTTGTCGAAGCGCTTCGGCTGGAAATCCTCGTAGTGCTCCTCGAGATCGAACGTCGTCGCGATCGTGCGCTCGCCGCGGCGCGCGCCGTCGATCAACGCGGGCAGGGCGCGATAGCCGTCGGGGCCGATGACGACGCTGACGTGCTTCGCCTTTTCGAGGAGCTGCGGCCCGAGCCGCTGCGCCATGCACCCGGTGACGCCGACGATCGCGCCCGGCTTCATGTTCCGCTTGAGCTCGCCCAGCCGGCCGATCACGCGCTGCTCGGCGTGATCACGGATCGCGCAGGTATTCACGAGGATCACGTCCGCGCCGTCCGGACCGTCCACGGCGTCGTACCCATGCGCGGCGAGCTTGCCGAGCATCAGCTCGGAATCGCTCACGTTCCTCTGGCAGCCGTACGTCTCGACGTACACGGTGGGGCGCGGATCCGTCATAGCCGTGTAAGATAGCGTGGGATCGCGCTTTGTGC
>CBHWBX010000078.1:0-12428 GCA_966111935.1 uncultured Gemmatimonadaceae bacterium | reverse complement strand
CGTCAGGGTAAGCTGGGCCACCGGCAGCTTGAAATCGGCCAGGTCAATCAGCACACCAGGCAGCTCGCCGATTACAATCGTCAGATCGTCGCCGCGGAAGCGAACGGCCATCAGGCCGGCGACCTGCGCGACGCGCGCGACCGGCTGCTCGACCAGCTGTCGTCGCTCACCGGCGGGTCGGTCGTCGAGCGCTCGAACGGCAGCGTGGCATTCTTCGCCGCCGGCCGGATGATCCTCGATGGAACGAGCTACAAGACCTTCGACATCAGCAATGCGCAGCCGCCGGTCGTGACGATCGCCGGCGAGACGCAGCCGATCACCGGGCTCGGTGGATCGCTCGGCGCGAAGATGGACGTGTCGGCGACACAGATCCCGAAGGTGATGGGACAGCTCGACACGCTCGCGAACATGCTCGTCACGACCGTGAACGCGGCGCACAACGGCGGCACGACCTACAGCGGCAATCCGAGCACGCCGGGGGTCGCCGGCAACTTCTTCGAGGTGTCGTCGCCATCGGGGGCGAACGATCCGCATCTCACCGCGCGCGGGATCTCGCTCGCATCGACCCTCACGAACGCCGACAGCGTCGCCGCCGCCGGCGCGGGTGCGCCTGGCCCGGGAAACAACAGCGTCGCGTCGACGATCTCGGCGATGCGCGACACGCTGTACACGATCACGTCGGCGAGAGGCGCGACGTCAGGCACGCACTCGATCGGCGGGTACTTCACGCAGATCATCGGCGATCTCGCGACGTCGGCGCGCTACGCCGAGGACGACGCGGCCGTCCAGCGCACCCTCGCGGGCAACTCGGCGACGCAGCGCTCGAGCGTGAGCAGCGTCTCGACCGACGAAGAGCTCATCAACGTCATCCAGCATCAGCACGCCTATCAGGCCGCGGCCAGGCTCGTCAGCATCGTCGACGACATGACCAACACGCTCGTCAATCTCGGGCGCTAATATTCCGGGATGCTGATTCTCGGACGGAAAGTCGGCGATTCGATTCTGATCGGCGACGGCATCAAGGTCGTCGTGCTCGCGTGCGACCGCGGTGGCGTGCGGCTCGGCATCGAGGCGCCGAGCGACGTCACGATTCTGCGCGGCGAGATCGTGAGCGACGTGACCGCGGAGAATCAGCGCGCCGGTGCGTCGGGCAGCGAGGGCGCCCAGGAATGGCTGAAGGTCATTGGCGGTCCGCGGCCCGACGCGCCTTCAACGTCGGCAAACGCAGCTCCGCGACGCCGGCCCGACGAGTAACCGTGCCGCCGAACGACGCCGCGAGCGTGTCGGCGTAAGCCCCGCGCGACGCCGGCGCCTCGGCGACGAGCGGCGTCCCGACCCGAAATTCCACCCGCACCCACTGCTCGTCGGATTCCGTGACCGCCCGGACGACGGCCGACGTGTCGCGCGCCAAACGTTTAGCGTCGGCGAGGAGCAGCGCAAGCACCCGGACGAGCGCCCAACGGGCCACGCGCACCGGCTCGACGAATCGGGTCGGTACGATCGACACCTGAAGGTCGCGAACGTCGTGCAGGAACCGATGGATCGCGAAGACGTCGGCGAGGACGTCGTCGAGGATCAACGGCTCTTCAGAGGAGTGCGCGTCTTCCGGCAGCAGGCGGATGACCCGGTTGCAGTCCCCGAGACGGGTCAGGTCGGCGGCCAGGCCTTCGAATCCGGTCCCATCGTTCGGCAGATCGCCGAGCTGATAAAGCTCAACTAGAGCCGACAGCGAGCCGATACGGTTATTGAGGGCGTGATGCAGCCCCTGTAACGCCTGATCCACCAGCTCGAGCCACTCTCTCAGATCCTCGTTCACCGACGCGGGTGATTCGTTCTGTTTCAACGGCCGTCTCTTTGTCAGGTCCTGGCGGAGCGACCCGATAATTGAATCGAGTTCACCCACTGCTCACCGCTCATCGCCGGCAGCGAGGCGCCTGTGTTCGTCATCGTAGGACTGGTAGTCGTCTTCGGAAGCATCCTGTTCGGATACACAATGCACCATGGCCACGTGGCCGTGCTGCTCCAGTGGTCCGAATTCATCATCATCGGTGGAGCGGCCTTCGGCGCGTTCCTGATCAGCAATCCGATGAGCGTGGTGAAGGGAAGCTTCGCGGCGATGCTCGGGCTGCTCAAACCTAATCCGTACAACGAAAAGGCGTACGGGGAGCTGCTGCGCGTTCTGTACGACGTGTTCCAGAAGGCCCGCAAGGACGGCCTCGTCGGACTCGAAGCGCACATCGAAGATCCGGAGAAGAGCGACATCTTCAAGAAGTACGACTTCTTCCGGCATCACCACCACGCCCTGCCCTTCCTCTGCGACACCTTGAAGGTGCTGCTCACCGGCGCCGTCGAGGATCACCACCTCGCCGAGATCCTCGACATGGATCTCGAGCGCCTGCACGAGGAAGAGCATGCGATCCCGAGCGCCCTCTCGTCAATCGGCGACGCGCTCCCCGGCTTCGGCATCGTCGCGGCGGTGCTCGGCGTCGTCATCACCATGGGCTCGATCGGTGGCAGCGCGCAGTCGATCGGTGAGAAGGTTGCCGCGGCGCTCGTCGGCACCTTCCTCGGCATTCTCCTCTCGTACGGCGTCGTGAATCCGATCGCGAAGGCGATCGAGAATCGCAACCGGGCGGAAGGTGCGTATATGAGCTGCATCCGCACCGCGCTGCTCGCGTTCGCGCGCGGCGATGCGCCGATGACGTGCGTGGAGTTCGCGCGCCGTAACATCGAGCCCGTCGAGCGTCCGACGTTCGCCGAGCTCGAAGCGTTGACGCGCAAGGCGGCCTAAGTGGCGAAGGGCGACAAGAAGTCCATCATCATCGTCAAGAAGGTCAAGAAGGGCGGCCATGGCCATCACGGCGGTGCGTGGAAGGTGGCGTATGCGGACTTCGTGACGGCGATGATGGCGTTCTTCATGGTCATGTGGATCCTTGGCATGGACCAGAACCTTCGCAATTCCGTCGAGGGCTACTTCGCGAATCCGGTCGGCTTCAAGAAGGGGTACAGCGCCGGCAAGAGCCCGCTCTCGTCGGGCAACTCGCCGGGCTCGGTGCAGCAGACGCCGATCAAGCTCGTGAGCCGCAGGATCGAAGAGATGGCCCTGGGCTCGACCGGCGGCCGTATCAAGGACCGGCTCAAGGAAGCGGGCCTCACGTCGATCGGCGATCGGATCGAGATCATCCAGACGACCGCCGGGCTGCGCATCGAGCTCTCCGACAGCCTCGGCGGCCAGGACATGTTCCAGGTGGCGTCCTCGACGATGACCCCGAAGCTGCACCAGACGCTCGAGATCATCGGCCAGGAGCTCGCGCCGCTGCGCAACCCAGTCGTGATCGAAGGCCACACCGACGCCGCGCAGTATGCGGGCAGCTACTCGAACTGGGAGCTCTCCGCCGATCGCGCGAACGCCGCGCGGCGCGTGCTCGAGGCCTCCGGCCTCTCGGGGTCGCGCATCGCCGAGGTCCGCGGCATGGCGGATCGTCAGCTGCGGTTCAGAGAGAACCCGCTCGATCCGCGGAACAGACGCATTACGATCTTCTTGCCCTTTGAGTCCGACGTCGAGACGGATTCGATCGCGCCTGGGAAGCCGTCAGCGTAGCATGTTCGCCAGCGCCAGAGGCGCTGGCTGCTGACGACGAAGCGCGCGGCAGCGCCCCCTCCGAATTCGAGCGGGCGGGCCCGGCGGCCCTACCCCGCGGGGGGCGCCGCCGCCTAAACCGCCGGGGGCGCCCGGTGGGCCCCCCGCGAACCTGCAGCCAGCCGTGCAGCGATTACGTCCCTACCTGCTGCGCTGCCCAATGCAACGCGTCGATGTACAGGTTCGGGAGCAGATCGTCCGGCACTTCGCTGTCGTTCGCCAGACCGCGCGCCGTGTCCCACTCGGCCCTCTCGTACGACTCCACGAGCTGGAGCGGGGTGCCGAGCGGTCCGCTGCGGGCGAGGAGCGCCGTGCGTACTTCGTCGCTCAGCTCGATGTGCGAGAGGATCTTGTCCATCGGCACTTCGAGCAGCACGTCGAGCAGCGACAGCAGACCGACGATGAACGCCGAGCCGGCGGGACGCGAGGCGCCGCGCGCGTTCGCGGCGAGGAGCTCGCACATCCGCGCGCGTGTGATCGCGGTGAGCGCGAGCTCGTGGGTCACGTCGCCCTTGCGGCCGAGCGACGCGACGAGGATCACCGACAGCCAGCGGTGCAGCGCCGAGCGTCCGACCAGTCGCACGGCGTGCGGGATCGACGAGATGCCCCGTCCGCCCATCGACGCCGCGTTGACGATGCGCAGGAGCTTGTAGCTCAGCGCCACGTCGCCCTGGAACGCCGCGTCGAGCGCCGCGTCCTTGGTGTTCGGATCGTTGAGGAGATTGAGCAGCCGCATGATCGCGAGCTGTCCCGCCGACACGTCGGTCTTCGAGAGCGTCTCGGGCTTGCTGAACAGGTAGCCCTGGAACAGCTCGAAGCCCATCTTCGCGCACGCGTCGCGGATCTTTGCCGTCTCGACGCGCTCGGCGAGCAAACGCACACCGGTGGGCTTGAGCTGGCGCGTGACTTCGCGCAGCTCGTCCTCGGTGCGATTCAGCACGTCGACCTTCACGATCGACGCGAGTTCGAGCAGCGGCTTCGTGGCTTCGGAGTAGACGTAGTCGTCCAGTGCGAGGCGGTATCCGGCGGCAACCATGCGCCGGCAGGCGTCGATCGTTTCCGGGGTCGGCTCGACCGTCTCGAGAATCTCGATGATGACCTCGCCGGGCTCGAACAACGTCCAGCTCTCGCCGATCAACTGCGCGCGCGAGAAGTTGACGAATGCGACGCTGCCGTTGGAGATGTTTCCGAGCCCGATGCCGAGCAGGGCACCGGCGATCACTTCGGCGCTCATGTAGCCGCCGTCGCCATCGGCGTACTGCACGTTGGCATCGCGGCGATACAGGAGTTCGTATCCGTAGAGACCGCGGCCCAGCTCGAAGATCGGTTGACGCGCAACGAAAATGGAGCTCATACGGCTGTAATGGGGAACGCCGGGGGTGGGTGTCCGGATTGTTAACCAGACGAACTCTTTTCTGACTTGGTCCCAGGACGAGACATGCTCGTGTTAGGAGCGGTTTGGCTGAGTATCGGCGGGCCGGGGATGGGCTTGAGCCTAAGATCTTCAACGGTCGATACGACGCCGCCGGCCGCCGTCGCCCCTTCGGCCGCCCCCCAGGACACCGTTCGCAAGCGGCGGAAGGCCGTCGAGATGAGCGAATGGTACGGTCGGAGGCTTACGATCCACCGCTGGACGGCCTATGGGACCCTTCCGGTGTTCGCGGCGCAGTGGGCGGCCGGGCAGCAGCTGTACGACAAGAGCCGCGAAGCCCCGCAGTGGGCGAAGACGACGCATCGGGTCGGCGCGACGACGCTCGCGGCCGCGTTCACGGTGAACACCGTCACCGGGTTGTGGAATCTCTATGACTCGCGCTCGCAGCCCGAGGGTCGAACGCTGCGCACCGTGCACGCGCTGACGATGCTCGCCGCCGACGCCGCGTTCACCTACGCCGGGGCAAAGCTCTCCGACGAGGCCGAGCAGAGCTTCGAGAAGCGGCGCCAGCACCGGACGGTGGCCCTCTCCGCGATGGGCGTCACGATCGCGAGTGGTCTTGCGATGAAGCTCTGGAACCGCTGAGCTCATTGAACATGATCGCACCGCCGGAAGCGCTCGTCGCCCTTCTCCAGCCGTGGAACAAGTACTACGGGCACTCGAAAGCCGCGGAAACCGTCGTGACGTTCTTTCACGTCGGCGGGCTTCTCCTTGCCGGCGGGCTCGCGATCGCCGCGGATCGCGGAACGCTCCGCGCGCTGCGAGTTACGATTGCCGAACGCCCACACTACACGCGTGAGCTCGCGGCGGTGCACCGGTGGGTGCTCAGCGGGCTCGTCGCCGTGGTGGTCAGCGGAGTGGCGATGCTCGCCGCCGACCTCGAGACGTTCTGGGGTTCGTGGATTTTCTGGACGAAGATGGCGCTGTTCGCGGTGCTGCTCATCAACGGATTGATGATGACGCGTGCCGAGGCGGCCATTCGACACGATCCGTCGGAGAGCTCGCCCGCCTGGAACACGCTGCACCGCACCGCGGTTTCGAGTCTCGTTCTGTGGTTCGTGATTACGGCGCTGGGTCTCGCGCTCGTCAACTTCTCGTGAACTTCTCGTGAGCTTGGAGCATTCGTCAGAGATGAAGCATGACGGAAAGGATTGCGGGGGCTGCCCGCTCGTGCCGCGCCGCGAGTTTCTGCGCGATGCCGGCGTCGCGGCCGCGGGCCTTCTCGTGGCGCTCGGAGCCGCGCCGGCGCGCGCGGCGGCGTTGCCGATCGAGTTCGTGAATGCGATCGGCGGCCGCAGCGAAGACAAGGCGTACGCGATTCCCGCGAAGGACGGCGTGCAGATCGACAAGCAGAACGACACGATGATCGCGCGCTGGCAGGGCAAGGTGTACGTCTTCGCGCTCGCCTGCCCGCACCAGAACACGGCACTCAAGTGGTACGACAAGGACAATCAGTTCGAGTGTCCGAAGCACCACTCGCGCTTCCAGCCCGACGGTTTGTATATCAAGGACAGCGGCCGCGCGACGCGCGGGCTCGATCGCTTCGCGGTGCGCAAGGACGGCAGCAACGTCGTCGCGAACCTCGACAAGCTGTATCAGGAAGACGAGAACGAAGCGGATTGGACGGCGGCGTTCATCACCGTGTGAGGTGCAATGGGCTGCAAGGATTGTCTGAATCGTCGTGAGTTTTTCGCGAGATCCGCGGTCGCCGCCGCGGCGCTCGCGGCGATCGAAGGGTGCGGGGACGGACAGATCGGGCCGAGCGCGCCCGGTGCGAACGGAAACGTCGCCGTCCAGATCAGGCTCTCCGATTATCCCGGGCTCGCGACCGTCGGGACGCTCGTGCGCGTGCAGGGGCAGTCGATCGGCATCGTGCGAACCGGCGCATCGACCTTCGTCGCATCGTCGACGATCTGCACCCATGAAGGCTGCGATACGTCGGTTCGCAACAACCAGTTCGCCTGTCCGTGCCACGACTCGTTGTTCAGCGCCACCGGTGACCTGCTCCGCGGTCCGGCGACGCGCGGCCTCGATCGTCTCTTCGTCGTGAACGCGAACGCGGACACGCTCGAGATCACGAACGTGCACCCGCCGGGAACGACGGCTTAAGTCGCCCTCCGCGAATAACCGTTTCGCAATCGCGACACGATTCTTACCTTGCGACCCATGCTGATTGGTGTCGCGGGAATGGTCGGAACGGGCAAGACGACGCTGTCGCGCGCGATCGCGGCGCGCTTCGGGCTTCAGCTGGCGCTCGAGAGCGTGGATGCCGACAACCCGTGGCTCGAAAGCTTCTACGGCGGGCCGGACGAGATGCGCGCCTACGCGCTGCATCTCCAGCTCCACTTCCTCGCGACCCGCTTCGCGAGCATGCGCCGCATGCGCGGCCTCGGCGGAAGCTGGGTGCTCGACCGTACCTGGTACGAGGACGCCGAGATCTTCGCGCGCGGCCTGTTCGAGCAGGGCCTGATGTCGGCCGACGAATGGCAGCTGTACCGCCGACTCTACTCCGAGCTGCTGCATTCGCCGGCGGCGCGTCCGCCGCGCCTGCTCATCTATCTCCACGGCCCGCTCGACGTCGTCATCGATCGCATCGCGACGCGCGGACGCCCGAAGGAAAAGGACGCCGCGTCCGACTACTGGGCCTCGCTGCACAGCCGATACGAGCGCTGGATCGCCGGATTCCGGCACTGCCCCGTCCTCTCGCTCGACGTTCGCGAATACGACCTGATCGCCGACCCCGACGCCGTCGAGGAGATCGCGGGCCGGGTGCGGCTCCAGCTCGAGGGCGAGCTCCCGCAGACCGAGCTCTGGCCCGCCGCCCCGCGCCGGCGCGTCTTCGCCTGACCTTCCGCGGCACCCCTGGCAGTCGCCCGCGTATTTCATTCATATATTTGCGATATGGCGGACGCCCTGAACTCCGAGCTCGATAGCGCCGGCACGACCGCGAACGACGGCGGCAAATACGTCTACTGCATCATCCGAAGCGAGCGCCAGCGCGACTTCGGATCGATCGGCATCGGCGGCGGCCAGCGCGTCGCCACGGTGGCGTACAAGGATCTCGCCGCCGTCGTCAGTGATACGCCGATCGTGATCTACGATCCGACGCGCGAGAACGTGCTCGCCCACGAGTTCGTGAACGAGACGGTGATGCGCGAGCACACCGTGATTCCGATGTCGTTCGGCACGGTGTTCCGTTCCGAGGACGACGTCACCGAGCTGCTGCGCTCGACCTACCAGGCGTTCAGCGACGTGCTCGACAAGATGCAGGACAAGATCGAGTTCGGTCTCAAGATTCTCTGGGATCGCGAGAAGGTCGTCGCGAATCTCGAGCGCGAGAACGACGAGATCCGCCGCCTCAAGGACGAGATCAGCCGCCACACCGCGAGCTCGACGTACTTCGCGCGCATGCAGCTCGGCCGCCTCATCGAGGGCGCACTCGAGGAGATGAGCGCGCGCTACGTCTCCGACATCCACGACGCGCTCAAGCCCGTCGCCGTCGCCAGCCGGTCGAACAAGCCGATCGGCGATCGCATGATCCTCAATGCCGCGTTCCTCGTCGACCGCGCGCAGGAGCAGGCGTTCGACGAGCGCGTGAAGGAAACGAGCCGCCGCTACGAGGAGCTGCTCACGTTCAAGTACTCCGGCCCCTGGCCGCCGTACAACTTCGTGAACATCAAATTGAAGCTGGAAAAGGCCGACTAGCGGCCATGGGCCTTCTCACGAAAGTCCTCTTCTTCCCGATCACCGGACCCGTCGCGGGAATCCGGTGGTCGTTGAACAAGGTCGTGCAGGTCGCCGAGGAAGAGCTCACCGACGACGCGCCGGTGAAGCAGGAGCTGATGGAGCTGCAGATGCAGCTCGAGCTGGGCGACATCAGCGACGAGGACTACGTCGAGCGCGACGCGGTGCTGATGGCCCGGCTGCTTGAGGTGCGCGCCTGGCGCGAGCGGCTCGGCAAGGCGACGAGCGGCGGACCGGTCCGCGTCGCCCGCGACGCCGACGAGGAGTGAGCGCGCTCGACGCCCTGCTCGACCAGCTTCCGCGCACCGCACTGCTCGTCGGCAAAGGCGGCGTCGGGAAGACGACGTGTGCCGTCGACCTCGCGCGTGCCTTCGCGCGGCGCGGCGAGCGCACGCTGCTCCTCTCCACCGATCCCGCCGCCGCGCTCGCGGACGTCCTTGGCGCATCGATCGGCAGCGGCGTCACGCCGATACCGGATGCCGGTCCGCTCGACGCCCGACAGCTCGACGCCGCGGCGCTGCGCGACGACTTCCTTGGCCGATGGCGCACCGTCATCGCCGACATCGTCGATCGCGGGACCTATCTCGATCGCGACGACGTCGATGGACTCGTCGACGCGGCCCTTCCCGGCGTCGACGAGATCTTCGCGCTGCTCGCTCTCGCCGACATTCTCGCCGATCGCGACGCCGGCTACGCGCGCATCGTCGTCGATACCGCGCCGACCGGACACACGCTGCGACTGCTCGCGCTCCCCGAGACGTTCAGCGCGCTCGTCGCGATGCTCGACCGGATGCAGGAGAAGCATCGCTTCATGGTGCGCGCGCTCACCCATCGGTACCGCCGCGACGCCGCCGACGAATTTCTCGACGACATGCGGCGGCGCATCGACGCGCTCCGCGCCGCGCTCGCCGATGGCAATGCGCTCGCCGCGATCGTCGTCACGCGCGTCGAGCCGGTCGTCGAAGCGGAGTCGCGCCGCTACGTCGAACAGCTTCGCGCGCTGCACGTGCGCATCGCCGCGGTGATCGTCAACGCGGCGCCGTCCGGTACCGAGCGCTATCATCTGATCGACGAGCTGCCGCACGTCTGGATTCCACGCCACGCGATCGCGGCGACACACGCCGAACACCCGAGCGACACCGTCGCGCTTCCCGCGCTGCGCACGCTGACGATCGTCGGCGGCAAGGGCGGCGTCGGCAAGAGCACCGTCGCGACGGCACTCGCGATCCATGCCGCCGACGACGGCCGCGGACCGGTGCTTCTCGTCTCCACCGATCCCGCGCCGTCGATCGCCGACGCACTCGCGGCGACCGACGCGCCGTGGGCACGCGCCGACGTCGAGCACGAGCCCGCCGACATTCCCGGGCTCGTGGTGCGACAGATGGACGCCAGTGCTGCATTCTCGCGCATCCGCGACGAATATCAGGAGCGCATCGACGCGCTCTTCGGTGCGCTCGTCTCGCGCGGCGTCGACGTCGCACAGGACCGCGCGATCCTTCGCGATCTGCTCGCCCTCGCGCCGCCGGGCATCGACGAGCTGTTCGCCCTCTCACTGCTCGGCGACACGCTCGCCGAGCGTCGGTTCGCCCGCGTCATCGTCGACCCGGCGCCGACGGGGCATCTGCTGCGGCTGCTCGACATGCCGGCGATTGCGCTCGACTGGACGCATCGATTGATGCGCCTCATGCTCAAGTACCGCGACGTCGTCGCGCTCGGCGATACCGCGCAAGAGCTGCTCGCGTTCGCCAGGCGCACCCGAGCGCTCGACGCGCTGCTCCACTCGCCGGAAGCGAGCCTCGTGCTCGTCGCGCTCGACGAGCCCGTGGTGCGCGCGGAAACCGATCGTCTCACCCGCGCGGCGGCGGATCGCCGCATCGCCGTCTCGGCGTTGATCTGGAATCGGGTCACGACCGCGCCGCAGCCTCTTCCAGCGACGAGCGTCGCGCGCCAGTTTTTCGCAGAGGAAACGCGGCCGGCGCCGATCGGCGCCGACGCGATTCGTGAGTGGGCGCGCTCCTGGCGCGCGCTCTCACCGGCTTTCTGATCGGATCGTATGTCATCGAGCTCGTCGCAATCGCTCTGGTACGTCTACGGCATCGTTCCGCTCGACGGCACGATGCCTTCGAACCTCACAGGACTCGAGGATGCACCCGTGCGGCTCGAGCGCAGCGAAGACGGCCGGTTCGCCGCACTCGTCTCGATCCTCGACGGACCGGACTACACGCCGGAAGCGATCGAAGCGCGCAGCGGCGACGTCGACTGGCTGAGCCCGCGCGCCGTCGCGCACGACCGCGTGCTCACCTGGGCGAGCGATCACGGCATCGTCGTCCCGATGCCGATGTTCTCGCTGTTCAGCGGCAGCGCCGCCGTGCACGACATGCTGCGCGATCGCGAGACGCAGCTCGAGTCCACGGTGCGACGGATCGGTGAAGCGCGCGAATACGCGCTGCGCATCTATCGCATCGACGCCGAGCTGCTCGCCGCGATCGTGCCTTTGAGCGCGCGACTCACCGAGCTCGCCGCCGGGGTCAGCGCGGCATCGCCCGGACAGCGCTACTTGCTCGAGCGAAAGCTCGAGGCCGAAAAGCGGACCGAGATGCGCGCCGTCACGCAGCGGATCGTCGACGAGATCGTGCATGAGCTCTGCGCGCACGCGCGCGAGGTCCAGCGCTCGCCGATCCCGCGCGTGCAGGACGCCGAAGGCTCGCGCGGCACGATGGTGCTCAACGCCGCCTTCCTCGTCGCGACGTCGGAGTTCGCGGTGTTCCAGCAGCGGTTGAGCGACGTCGTGTCGCGGTATCAGGCGCATGGCTTCCGTTTCGACTTCACCGGGCCGTGGCCCGCCTATCACTTCGTCAACGAGCGGCCGAATGCCCACTGAGCCGCACGACGACGAGATCGACACCGAGCAGCTCGTGCTCGGCGATCTGCTGAATCACGTGCTCGACAAGGGCGTCGTGATCAGCGGCAACGTCGTGATCTCCGTCGCCGACATCGATCTGCTCGTCGTGGACCTGCGAGTGCTGCTGACGTCGGTGGAAACTGCGATGCGCCACGGGGTAGATCATTCGATCAATCGTCTCATCGGCCGGAGTGATACGTGACGACGCACCTCTACTGCGTGCTTCCGCGAGATCAGCGCGGCGCCTTTCCGTCGGGACTCGTCGGAATCGCCGACGCGCCCGTGCGCTCGATCGAGGTCGGCGACCTTGCCGCGTGGGTGAGCGACGTCGATCGCGGCGGTCCGGTGATCGTCGCCGGGGCAAAGGCGCACGACGCCGTGGTTCAGGCCGCGCTCGACACGGGTGTCACGCCGATGCCGGCGCGCTACGGCCAGCGTTTCCCGACCGACGCCGCCTGCGCCGAAGCGATCGAGCGCCAGTCGTCGGCCGTGCACGCGGTGCTCGAGGCGATTCAGGGCTTCGTCGAGATGACGATCATCCTCGCGCCGTCGATGAAGCGAATGGTCCGCGATCTCGAGCCCGTGCTGCCGGAGATGGTCGGCGAGGGTCCGGGCGTCGGCCGTCGGTATCTCGAGACGCTCCGGGCGCGCGAAGCGGCGACGGGCACGGTGCGTCGGGCGCTCGACGGACTCGCGCAGAAGCTCGGCGA